>JANMIM010001413.1:0-9576 GCA_031375795.1 Bacteroidota bacterium | reverse complement strand
AAAGTACTTGTATACCGCGGCTTGCCGGCTTCTGGGAAATCGACTGCCGCACGTAAGATGCTCGATGAGAATCCTGGGATGTACAAACGCATCAACAAGGATGACCTACGTGCGATGCTCGACAATGGGCATTTTTCGCGTGGGAATGAGAAATTTGTGCTCAAACTGCGCGACCTCATGATCCTGCAAGCGCTGGACGAGGGCAAGCATGTGATCATCGACGACACCAACATTCACCCCAAGCACGCAACGCGCATCGGCGAGCTCGTGAAGGGCAAGGCGGAGGTCGAGGTCATCGACTTCATGCATGTGGATGTCGAGACCTGCATTGCCCGTGACCTCGCGCGCCCAAAATCCGTGGGTGAGCGTGTGATCAGGCGCATGTGGACCGAGTACCTCAATTTCACCAAGCCCAAACTCGCGCAAGACCCCGCATTGCCTCGGGCCATCATCTGCGACCTCGACGGCACGCTCGCGCTCCTCAATGGCCGCAGCCCCTACGACGCGACCCATTGCGACGAGGACTTGCTCAACGAGCCGGTCGCCGCCATCGTGCGCCGCTTCCAGGAAACCGGCCATGCGATCATCTTCCTCTCGGGCCGCGAGGACAAGTTTCGCGAGCCGACCGTGCGCTTCATCGCCAAGCACCTCGGCGAGGCATTTCCCTACCAATTGATCATGCGCGCCACCGGCGACATGCGCAAGGATGCCGTGATCAAGCAAGAATTGCTGGAAAGCGAGATCACACCTGGCTATTATGTGGATTTTGTGCTCGACGACCGCAACCAAGTCGTGGACATGTGGCGCGGCCTGGGACTCACCTGCCTGCAGGTCGAGTACGGCGACTTCTAGCGCGCCATGAACCAATGAAAAACGCGTCGAGGTTGCCCCCGACGCGTTTTTCATTTTTGAATTCAGCAGTCCGCGCAAATCAATGCGTGACCACGAGTTTTTCCTTGAAAATCGTCTTGCTATCGGTGAGCACCGACACGGTGTAGGTGCCATTGGCCAAGTGCTCGGTGTTGAATGTGAGCATCGCACCACCTGGCGCCAACCAATCTTGCACGACAAGCTTGATGAGCTTGCCTTGCAGGTCATGCACGAGCACCTTGTATTCCGCAGCCTCTGTGACCGGGAACTCAAACCTCACAAACTCTGTAGCGGGATTGGGGAATACATCCATCTTGAATGGCTGGATCACACTCGGTGCCACTGCGACTGGCACAGGTGGCAACAGCTGACCAATGTAAGTGCGCTGTTGGTGGGAGGAATTGCCCATGGTGCCGCCTGCCCAGACTTCGCCGGGATGATCCTTGCGCTCGCACAAGTCGGCATAGTCGCCCCAGCGGTTGTCGCCTGAGGTGATGTAAGAGACACCTTCCTTGATCACCGTCCTCGGGCTAAACCCAGTCTCGTCGCGGTACACGGCAGCCATGCCGGGGAAATTGTTGGGACCAGATGTGAGGAAGGCGATGTAGCTGTGGTTGAATCCACTCACGTCTTGCTGACCAGCGTAGGCGATCGCTGGGAATGAAATGTCCAATTCGGTATAGCCGAGGAGCTCGCCGCTAAAGCTGGAAAATGAAAGTAGGAAGGGCGAAATCACACCCGTGCCGTGGTACACGCCAGCCATGCCACCCACACCCGTGTTGAAAACAAACTCGATGCGGCCATTTTCATAATAGGACGATTGCACCCGCGTATCGTTGGTCTTCAAGTTGAGGGTGGTGCCTTTTTGGTCGGCCGTGGGGGGAATCGAGTACCCGGTGTTGAGGTTGAAGCCGAGACCTGAGTTCAAGACACCGTTGTTGGCGACGCTGTTGGTGATTTGGTGCAAGGAGACACTGCTGCCATTGCCCAACTCGCTCACCAAGAAAAACATGTTGGGGCCATAGAGGGTCGAGCCGCCCTGCACCGGATGCAGCGAAAACGAGCCCGGCACGTAGTGCTGCACAGGGGTGATGGCGGTACCAGCGTAACCAGCCGCCTTTGGCACCTGCCAGATCACGCCGCCTTGCGATGAGCCACCGTCGCTAAATGGATTTCCCGACACAAACAACTCATTGGTATTGAGACCAATCTGCACAAAGTCAGTACACACGCCCAGATTGTTGACGTTTCCATTGATCGCGTAGACGTTCCATGATCCAGCGGGGTCGTTGGTTTGGGAAAATGCGATGATCACCTTGGAGGTAGAAGATCCTGCACCGTTGAGGAAAGCGACGACAAAGCGGTCCTCGTCTGGGTCATAGGCGCATTTGGGGTCAAAGGTGAAGCCGGTGCTCACACCGCCGGCGCTTGCAAATGCCGTAAAGCTCTTGGCACTTGTCTGCGTGCCGGTTGCGTTAAAGGTGTGCAGCCTGGTATTGTTGCCACTGATCATCAAGCCCCCTGCCGATACCGCCAAGGCATTGTCTGCAGGGTCGGCACCGCCATAAGAGTTCCCGAAGAAGTTGGCTCCCAAGGTTGGGCCAGTGGCTGTGCTGGTTTTCTCAGTGGGTGCATTTGCGGGCATGGCAGCGATCAGGGCGTCGTGGATGCGGTCGGCCTCTGCCTTGAGTTCACGCACACGGTCCTTGCGGGCATCGATGCCCGGCACATGGATCTTCTGGATCGTCTTGAAGAATGGATCCCAATTTTCCGACTTGTCCTGCATGTTCACAACCCCAAGCCGCTCGATGGGAGGCAGTTGCGTACGAATCACTGTCGGGTCCGGGCCGGCTTCACGCTGCTGCGCAACAAGTTGCCCAGCACCAAAAAGCATTGCCACCAAAATTGCGAGCTGAAATTTGTACAGATTTCTCATTGTTTTTCTCTAGCCTATCCAAACCTATTTTCCAACAAAAATCCCTGTGGGTAAGGATTTCAAACGGGAAATCTACCACTTTTTTTGTTGCCTTACTTGTCGGCTATCGACGAATTCCATTTTTGTGAAGACGAAATTTTTCCTACCTTCGACTACTTTTCAAATTCAATCAAAGTCATCCTATAAATCGTGAACCAATGGCAGTCAACAACATCGAGGGACTGAGCACACAACAGCTGATCAATGAGGTACAACACGGCGGCAAATTTGTCGTGTACTACTATGCAATCTCCATCGTGATCATGACCTTCAGGCGCGGCAGCGACGTCTATTTCATTCGCAAAAGTGAATCGGCCTTCAAATTTGGCTGGAAATACCTGCTCATCTCCTCGATCTTGGGATGGTGGGGTTTTCCTTGGGGACCCATCTACACCATTCAAAGCATCTTCACAGCCTTCACAGGCAAGGATGTGACGGCCGAGATCATGGCCCAGTTGCACCGCGGCGCGCCGACCTCTAACGTCAGCTACGACCAAAAATTCTAAAAGGGATCGCCCGCCATGAAAACCACCGACCTGCTTTACGAGGGCAAAGTGACGCCAAAACCGAGCGGACCGCCGACCCACATCGCCATGGCGCCGCTCATGCTACGCCTGAAAAAGGGCTTTCGATCGATATTGATGTTTGGTGCGCTCGCCTTCGTATTGGAGGTGATCTCGCATATTTTCGACCTCAATTGGCTGCATTGGACGGCGGTCGTTGTCGCCGGCATCGGCGTTATCGCGGGCATCGTGACGGTATTTTCTGGGAAAGCCGCCCCTTGCCCCTATTGCAACAGCTTGGTCGGTGCTGACCACGACGTCTACATCGGCAAACTCGACGACAACGAACCCGTGCAATGCCCAAAGTGCTTCGAATGGCTCATCAGTAACCAAGGCGAAGTGCGTGCGATGACCGGCATGGAATTTCAGGAAAAGAAGGCCAAGGTACACGCTCCGGTGTTTGAGGAGGGCAAATGGCCCAATGAGTGCCTGGCCTGCGGGGCTGCCGCCACCAAAGACGAGCAACTGTCCAAAACCTCGCTCGACGCTTGGGCCCTGCTGGGAGCCAAATTGAGCATTCGATCGGCCTCTGTCGGCAATGTGCCCTATTGCGACCAGCACGGCGAGCAGGTAAGCTTGAGTTTCATCGATGATCAGCCAAGGCTCAATTTTCAGGATTTTGATGCCATGCGCAGGTACACGACCGTCAATCTCGGCAAGAAACCGCTTCTGCTCAAAAATTAGCCTTGATCAGGTGAGGAACCATCGGCGCAGGTTGAATATTCAGGCGCATTGCATCAAAAAATGCTTATCTTTTGCATTCATTTACACAAGAGATATCGCATGATCACCTTCCTCCACCTCACGCGTTCCCACGGCACCAATGGCGAAACCGACTCCGGTTCGGAATTGACCCTGAACAGCTTTCACATCATGATGATCGAATCCTCGCATGAGCGCGAGCCTGGCACCTCCAAGATCCTGATGAGCAACGGCAAGATCTTTTTTGTCGAGGAATCCCAAGACACGATCCGCGAGATGGCCAACACCACGGCCTGAGTTGCTTTTTTTTGGTGCGGACCACAAGTCATGTGGACCAAGCGGTAGGCGATGCATTTGTAGCAGAGAGCTGCAACAGGCGTCGCGATGCTTGATGGTCCCGTCCAAATTTTCCCTGAGATTTTCCTGTATCTTTGGCGCCGGCGTGCATTATGCCCCCAAAGAATATCACGTATGAAAAAGCATCCACTGATCGCATTGTCGTTCCTGTCACTGCTCGTGCTCCTGGGTTGTGAATCCAAGACGACTGGCAGCACCACCGACGCCGACTCCACGGTCGTCGCCCCCGACACGGTAGCTGTGCGCGCCGCCGACCAAGAGTGCGCCGCGCTGCAGCCCGGCCAATTTTGCGCCTACGGGCTCGATTTCATCGGGCTCGGCGACTCGCTCACTTGGAACTCCAACATCGTCCCTACTGTGAGCGACGCCGTGATGAAAGACACCGTATTTACTGAACTGAGCGTGGGCGATGGCGGATTGGACACGGTCTCTTGGTTTGCCAAGCTCATGCGGTTCCCAGATGGAAACGTGATCCTCGACGCCGATTTTGAAACGGGTCAGCGGGTGGGTCGCATCCGCATCGAGTCGGGCCGCTACCACCATAGCTCAGGCTTGCGCGTCGGCAGCAGTGCCAAGGAGCTCAAGGCATTTGCCAAGGACGCCTATGTGATCACATTTGAGGAATTCAAGGTGATGGAGATCATCGTGCCCTACCAGCAAAGCCGCATGCTGTTTCATGTGCCACAAGCAGGCATCATCAAGCCCGGCAAGACCGAATACACGCTGGCCGACATCCCTGATGATGCCAAAATCGTGCGGATCGTGCTGATGTAAGGCTCCCTCAAATCCAAGAATCATTCGTGGCGGCGACCCTCTGGGTTGCCGCTATTTTTTGGGGCCCTTGGCGGGTGTGTCGCTCAAGGTTGGTCCCAGCCTGGCGACCATGGCCTGCAGGGCAGCAGCCTCGGTCGCGTGGCCGTTCGCATTCTCGTAGGCGGCGCGCATGGACCAGGCCTGGCTCAGCATCGTATTGAGCAGCCGGTTTTCATATTCATCCTCATCCCCGCCAAACCGAATCTCGTTGCTGGCCGCAGCGAGCGGGCTGTAGGCCTGCGGTGCACTGGCCAAACTCAAGCGCACCAGGTAGCGTTCAGGCGTTTGCAAGACGCCAGGCGGCGTGGGCGGAATCTGGGTCGCCTTGGGATCCCCGAGCCGGTTGCGCTCGAGCTCCAGACAAAAATCGGGCGAAAAATACACCGGTCGCGTCAGCATCTGCTGCAAGATCCCATAATAAACCGCGTCAAATCGCGGAGACAAGATTTCCGGACGCACCTTGCCTTTGATGTCAAAATCCGAAACGGCCTTTTCCCAATCATCGAGTCGAGTCCCCAGCGCGGCCGCCAGCTTGGGGTCATTGCTGCGAATGTGCGTCGGATACCAATGCCTGCTGCGTAAGATCGGATAATCTACGATCATCACATCCTTCCTGAAACCCTCACATCCTTGCAAGTAATAGACCGGCCCGGTGATGACATCGTAGGTATTGGTGATCACAATCGCATTTTGCGGCAAGCTACTCAGCATCGCACGGGCATAGTCCTCGTATTGATGCACGTCGCGTTGGTTCACAGCTCCAAAATTCCAAAACACCTGAAAGCCAATCACGATCGCAAAAAGGGCGGTGAAATAAATGGCAAACTTCTTTGCGCCGATCCAGGCCCAGCGCAAGAGCATGGCTCCCAAAAAAGCAATGACGATGAAGCTGAACAAGAAATAAGGCTCCGGGTCCTTGATGGTGTAGTTGGCGGCCCAGAAGATATTTGCAAAAAAGCCCAATGCAAAGAAGATCGACCACTCGCGTCGGCGCTCAAAGGAATAGCTCGTACCCTGAAAAACCATGCCGCCCAAGCCGATCCAAATCGGGATCTTGGGCCATATCAGGTCCCAGCCCAACTCATTTGGCAATCGGTTGAGGTAGGCCAATAGGTTGATTCCAAACTGTTTGGGACCCTGAAACATGAACACGCTGAATTGCTTACCTCTCATCTGATGCCACAAGCGGGGCCAGTCTGCGGGATTGCCCCAATTATAGGTGGGCTCTGACTGTGCGACCAGCATCATGATTCCGTAAAAAACGACCAGGATGCCAGCCGCAATACCTGCCAAGCCCAATCCTTGCTTGATGCTCGCCCAGTTGATGCCCCATCGCACGAAGTACATGTACAGTGCCCCGGGCAGCAACACGATCGCCGTGAGGTGGTTGGTGAAGCACATGGCGATCGACACGGCAAAAATCGCCCAGCGTAGGAAGTTGTCCTCCTTGGCAAACCATGCCCTGAGGAGTGCCCAGAGCATCAGCACCAAGAGCAGGCACTGCAAGCTATAGACTTCCGTACCCGTGGCTTGCGCCCACCATGTGCGGCCAAAACAAAGCATTGTCGTACCCACCACCGTCGAAAGTAGATTGGCGAGCTTGATCCTGAACGCATAACTGCTATCTCCTTTCTTGACGGTCGTCTTCATTTGCACGAAAAACTCCCTTAGGAATCTTGCCCAAGCATACACGCTGCCACTCACAAACAACAGGCACATGAAGTTGAGCCGCAAGGCGACGGTACCGACTGGAATGCGCGTAAAAAGCCAACCCAGCAGTGTAAACAGCGGGTAACCAGTCGGGTGCGCAACGCCAAACGTGTAGGCTGCGGCCGAGAGCTCTCCTGCATCGGTATGGCCGACCGTAGGCGACATCGTCAATACATAGAGGATGGAGACTGCCAAGGCCATCAGCCATGGCAGATGGCCCTCCCACTTATCGATCAAGGCCGCAGGCCGTGCCCATTTCTCAGAACCAGTCATGGCACGAATATAAAGCTATGCATTGAGAGTGCAATGTTTTGCTGAATGTCCTCCCCAGACGTCGGCTCACAAGGCCCTTGACGATGCGGGAAACGAGGTCCGTGAAAAAATGAGTTGTCCATGCAACCCCTGCAAACTGGGCTTGTCATTGTAAACAAAAACGTATGCGAGAACTCAAACCCACCCAGCACCTTGCCGCAGCACCGCAACGCAGCAATCCATCCGTGAGACCGCCGCGATCCATCGGCATGGCGTTCCACATTTGCCTGAGCCTGTTCGTGCTCAGCCTCGCGCCAGGGGCCGCGATCGCTCAGACCAACCTCATTGCGGGGCATTGGCGTGTGCTCGACCACGAGGCTGTCACCTTGGACCATGAATCGATCCTATTGCAGCGGGGCGCGCAAGGCAACCTTTTGGAGCTGGGCAAAGGCCCCTTCCGCTTTTCGGAGGTCGGATTTGCAGCCCAAAGTGTCGATTTTTTGTACACCGCCGGTCGGAATGGCGACTCCACGGCCACATCTTCGCAGAGTTTTTTGCCCTTGGCGGCCACCTATCACCAGCTTTCGCCGAGCTGCGACATCGTTCGTTTTGAGGTCGACGGCTGTCCCGAATACCGATACGAACTTCAGGGCGACCTCTTGGAATTGCATCGCTACTATCCGCAGACCAACCAGCTTCGTTTTGAGTCAGCCCAAGCACAAATTCAAGATGCGTCCTACGTGCAGGCCGTCGTGGCTGACATCGAGCGCCACTTCCAATGCAAGGGGTTTGAGCGGCTGCACGTGACGATCAGGACCGCCAAGTCTGAATACGCCAGCAAGGATGCTGCGAGACTGCGGCAGTTGCAACTGGATCGTGTCGCCACCGTCAAGGCATTGTTTGCAGCGCATGGCGTCGTCGAGATCGATCAATTGCAGATCGAAACCAACCTGGCCTACATGGCCGCCGAACCCACCGTGTCATTTGAATTTCGCAAAGTGGATGCATGGCTCCAAAACGACTCGATTGCCTTCAAGATCCTGCCTGCTACGGGCACCAACTATGCGCATGTCGACCGCAACGATGTGCAGGCATCGCACATCACACAAGTCGCGCTCACCGATGCGCAACGCAAGGTGGTACGGGACTGGACCAAGGAGCAATGGATCGATCATCTTGAGGGTAGCAATACCGACTTTGCCACGAGTCTCATCCTGTATGCCGTGACCAAGAAGGATGTGCCTGCATGGTATGGGATCGGGCAAATGGAATGGAAACTCTTTGCAAAGGAAACCGACTTGGCCATTTGGCTACCCTATTTGGAGATACAATTGCCCCAGCTTTGAGGCACCTCTCGGTGGATTACCAATCCAATACGATCCATCGGTGCCCTTCTGGAAACGTCAAGTCCTTCACGATCCAAGGCTTCAGCGACCCATATAGGTACCGCATGACAGCCATGCCACGCATCTCAGGCTTTGCAACGATCTGGCGCAGCTGGAATTTCCTGAGCGAGGCAAGCACGGTCGCTGAATCTGGAATGGCATACAAGGAGCTGTCCATGGTGTAGCATTCATTCTTTTGCTCATCCTCCAGCCACTCGTTTCGCACGAGACGCCGTGTGAAGGTATCGTCTTCAAACATGGCGTAAGTCGCATCGTCGATGCGACTCAGAAATCCATTGTACATCTTGCGGCCATGCAGGGGCTGGTAGGCAAATGGCTCCAACCACATTTTCCCAAATGACTTCTGCCCATCGACCAACCCAAAGGGAATGAACATGGCGCTTGGGTCTTTGGTCTGTGCCAATGTCGTGTAGACGCCAGGACTATGATCGAATTCCACGAAATAAAAATTGCGCGGGATATGCTCTGTCAACACAACAAGCGCAATCCCCACCCCTACCCAAGTGCGGGTACTTTTTTTCATTCGTTCCCACCAGGGCATACGCTCCAAATTGAGCATGACCCACACCGGGGCCATCAACATGATCACATCCATGAACCGCGTGGGGCATCGGTTCTCGTTCCACATCGGTATCACGTGTGTCACTGAAAATGGCCCGTACAACCAGCGCCCATTTCCCCATCTGATGAGCGGCATCGTGTATAGCAGGCACAAGGCGAGCAGCACGAGCATCCATGGAAATGCCAGCCCCTGCCGCTTAAGCAGGCGGGTAGCCGTCACGCCTACGCCCAACACCATGAACGCCAAGCCAGAAAACATCACGCGCCCCATGTCAAACCCGGATTTGGTCTCTGCCCCGATGTCGGCGTCAAATTTGAAATAGGAATAGACCGCGGAAACGGGATGCGGGTAAACGAGATTTTTCAG
>JANMIM010001407.1:0-2689 GCA_031375795.1 Bacteroidota bacterium | reverse complement strand
TGAGGAGATGAAGCCAAAAGGCATCCGCGTCATCGCCCTCCTGCCCGGCGCGACATTTACCGACAGCTGGTCCAGCGCCGGCATCCCCGAAGAACGGTTTGTTCCAGCAGAAGACATCGCGGAGTTGGTATGGACGTCGGTTTCCCTCAGTCCTCGGACTGTGGTGGAAGATATTGTGGTGCGGCCGCAGTTGGGAGACATTTAAGTTAAGAGTTATGAGTTCAGAGTTCAAAGTTGATTGGTGTTTGATTTTTGTGGTTGTTCGCGAATTCACTATCTTGAGTTATCGCTTGAATATCAATGGGCACTGATAGAGGACCGCTTCATGATAAGTCGCTCGATTTTGCGATTCGTGTGGTCAACCTGCACAAGTTCTTGAAAAAGAAGAAAGAGTTCGTGATGTCTAAGCAATTGATGCGTTGCGGCACCTCGATCGGTGCCATGGTTCGTGAGGCGCAGCGGGGCGAAAGTCGGGCAGATTTTGTGCACAAGCTTTCAGTATCACTGAAGGAAGCAAATGAAGCCGAATATTGGATCATCTTGCTCTACCGAACGGAATACCTTACCGAAGACATGTACACCAGCATCTACAAGGACTGCTGCGAACTCATTGCTTTGCTTGTCAAAATAATCAAGACTACGAAAGAAAATAAATGAAACATCGAATTCACTTCCTACCTAACTCTGAACTTTGAACTCTGAACTCTGAACTTTCAGCTATGAAATACTGCACCAACCTCTTCCAAAGTGCCTGGCTAAGCACCATCAAAGTCAAAATAAAATGAAACATCTAATTCACCTGTTAGCCTACTCTGAACTTTGAACTCTGAACTCTGAACTTTCAGCTATGAAATACTGCAGCAACCTCTTCCAAAGAACTCGCCTCAACACCATCGAGGTCAAAATCGGCGACATCGCCGTCGGCGGCTCCAACCCGATCCGCATCCAATCCATGACCACCACTGACACCATGGATACCGAGGCGACCGTGCAGCAGACCTTGCGAATGGCTGCCAGCGGTGCTGAATATGTGCGCATTACAGCGCCGAGCATCAAGGAAGCCGAGAACCTGCGCGCCATCCGAGACCGCTTGCGCGCACTCGGCTGCCACGTGCCACTCATCGCCGACATCCACTTCACCCCCAACGCCGCCGAAGTCGCCGCCCGCATCGTCGAAAAGGTAAGGGTGAACCCAGGCAACTACGCCGACAAGAAAAAATTTGACCAGATCGACTACACCGATCTCACATACCAAGACGAACTCGATCGCATCCACAAGCGCTTCTCGCCCCTGGTGAAAATCTGCAAGGAATACGGCACCGCCATGCGCATCGGCACCAACCATGGCAGCCTCAGCGACCGCATCCTCAGCCGCTACGGCGACACCCCACTCGGCATGGTCGAGAGCGCCATGGAGTTCCTGCGCATCTGCGAAATGTACAACTACGACCAAGTCGTCTTGTCCATGAAAGCCAGCAATCCCCAGGTCATGGTGCAAGCCTATCGTCTGCTCTGCGCCAAAATGATCGAAAACGGCAAACTCTATCCCATGCACCTCGGCGTCACCGAGGCTGGCGAGGGCGAGGATGGCCGCGTAAAGTCGGCCCAAGGCATCGCCGCACTCCTCATGGACGGCATCGGCGACACGGTGCGCGTCTCGCTCACCGAGGAGCCCGAATACGAATCACCCGTCGCAAAGTTCCTCGTCGACATGTACCAAGCCGCCGGCATCCAGACTTTCGAGGCCCCCCCGGGTCCAGAGCCCCAATTGGCCTACGCACCCCTCTCCTTCAGCCGCCGCGACACCCACACCGTCGTGAACATGGGCAACCACAACGTGCCCCGCGTCGTGGCCGACTACAGCTCCAAGGCGCCCCGATATGCCGATTTGGCCGATTGCGGCTACACCTATGTCGAGTCCAGCGACAAATACAACCTCGCCGAGATGGCCGCCGACTTCATCTACACCGGCTCCGAGATGCCCGCCATCAGCCTCCCCGGCGGACTCAAGCGCGTCGCCGACGCCGCGCTGTGGCAGGTGTTGCGCGACAAAGTCGCCGTGTTTCCACTTTGGGCCACGCCGGCAGACTTCGCCACCGCGACGCAGCGCCACGAGTCGCTCAATTTCATCGCCGTCGCCGTCGATCACCTGTCGGAGTTGCAAGGTCTGGACCTGCAACACGCTGCCATCCTCCTGCGCGCCGAGGGCAGTGGCGCGGGCCACGCATGGCGCTACGCCGCCTGCGCCCTCGCGGGCATGGGCATCACAGCCCCGGTCGTGCTGCACACGAGCCTTCCGACCGACTTCCCCTTCTACAACGACGACCATCTGCCCGAGGCCTACCGCCTCACGACCGACGCCAAGCAACAACTGTTCCTCGCCGGCATCACCGGGGCACAGTTTGTCGATGGCCTCGCCGACGGCATGATGATCAGCCCAGGCAACCTGCTCACGAACCGGACTACATTCGGCATCTTCCAAGCCAGTCGCCTGCGCATCACCAAGACCGAATACATCTCCTGCCCAAGCTGCGGCCGCACGTTGTTTGACTTGCAGGAGACCACAGCCCGCATCCGCAAGCGCACCGAGCACCTCAAGGGCATCAAGATCGGCATCATGGGCTGCATCGTGAACGGTCCCGGCGAGATGGCCGACGCGGACTACGGCTACGTAGGGACCGGTCCCGGT
>JANMIM010001392.1:0-6153 GCA_031375795.1 Bacteroidota bacterium | reverse complement strand
CACCGCGGCCAAGGGCACCAGCGACAGCATCATCTGCCAACTCCCACCCGCAGACTTTTTCCAATACCTCGCCATCCACCTCGACGGCATCAAAGCCGAGGGCAAACAATACAGTTTCAACGTGCAGGTACACAATGATGTCTTTGTCATGTACGGGGTGGACAGCACGCTCTCCGCAAATATTACGCTCACCAACGGCGTGATCAATGCCTATGTGGATGCGCAAGATCCTAAGGCTGCTACAATCGCCCTCGACCTGAGCACCATGAACAGCATCTTGAATGCTGGCGGATCAAAAGGCGTGGAAATTTACAACGGATCCACGGCCAAATTCAGCGGCACCGACCAGCAAAAACAAGAATGGCTCGACCTTTTGGGCATGCTGGAGAAGTTTGACCAATGGTTCAACATTGTGCTCCCATGAGGAATTGATCTTCAAGTATCTCGGGCAACCAGCGCCTCCCCTGAGCGGAGTCGAACTGGACCGAACGCCGATCCGAACCCAGCGCGATTGTCCTCGAGGGTTACTGGCAAACTTCCCGGCCAGTAAATTCCCCGATACTGTCCAAGGGTTGTGCCTTTTCTACCGTAATATTTCCACTTTCCCAAACGCACTTGCCGATCCCTGCATCAAGCGCCAAAAATACATCCCCGCAGGCATGTCCAAACCAATCTGCTCCCCGATCTTGTATTCCCGATGGTTTGCGACCATACGTCCTTGGAGGTCAAAAACCTCCAAGATTGCGGTTTCGTCCTGGTAAGGCGGCCATTCGAATCGGATGTAATGGGAAGCGGGATTGGGGTAGGCGGTGGCTCCCGGTGCAATAGGCGCCTCCACGGAAACTTGGGCGCAACTTGCGGCAATATCTTGGTCGGAGAGGTAACCGCTGCGCTGCACGTCTTGCCTAAACATCCGCCATTCAGGGCAGCCTGTTGCGTTTTGGCCGGCTTCGATGCTGAAGGCGACACCGACATTCTGGGAATTGGGCGTATAGGTGCCGTAACCCGCGACCATAAAGACGTCCATGGTGCCATTGTGGTCAAAGTCGGCAATCACGGGCCCATGGTCCACATCCCAATAAGGCAATCCTGATGGCAATAAAGGATCGGCATCAAAGTTCCAAATCAATCCCGTAAAGGGCTCGACCGCAATGACTTCGCCCATGTAATGGCCAGAAACACAATCGAGTTTGCCGTTGCCGTTGATGTCGGATATTGCGACGCCCCTGAATGCCGAAAAGACCAAGGGATAAGACCAATCCAAATTACCCGTAGCACCGTCAAGCAGCCCGATATGGTCGTCGTAAGGGAGGATGTAATCGTTGTTGGAATAGACGATTTCCAAGGCGGGATCGTTGTCGAAATTGGCGCAGGAAAGGGCGGAAATGACATTTGTGAGGCCGGTCACTTCCCAAAGCACCGAACCGTCCTCTGCATTCAAGGCGCGAATGGCACCTGCATTGTCGCCGATCACATATTCGAGTTTGGTATCGTTGTCCACGTCGGCCAAGACGCCACCGTGGTAAGCATAATATGTCGCGGCCGTATCGAATTTGTAATTCGTCCAGAGGGTGTCGTCGGTGGCGTAATCGTAGGCCCAGGTATAAAATCCACCATTGTTGAAGTGGTTGCAGGCGATGAAGTCGAGGTCGCCATCGCCATCCAAGTCGCCGATGGTCGGTTCGGTTTGAATCGCACCGATTCCAGGTGCAAAGATGACAGTGCGGTTGAGGCTGCCGTTTTCGCCATTGAGGATGCGGACTTGGCCCGAGAAGTTGCCGAAGAGGATTTCAGGTTTGTTGTCTCCGTCAATGTCGGCGACGGTGGGCGGCGAATCGCCTCCGCCCGAAGGCATCGACCACAACAGGCGCCCGGTGCGGGCATTGATGCAAAAGCAGGTGGGGTTGCAACTGCCGTTGATGAAGACGTCGAGGGTATCGTCTTGGTTGAAATCATAAATCAGCGTCGCCACGTCGCCGCAGCCGCCGATGTCGTAAGTCCAGCGAACGGTGCCATCTTCGGCATTCAGGCAGTGGGCTTTGCCGTCGGCGGTGTAGGTGGTGAAGATGATCTCAAGGAAGCCGTCTTCGTCCACGTCTGCCGATGCGGCCGAACCAAAAGAGGGCGCCGGCAAGGCATAGGTCCAGTTGACGTTGGGGAAAGCCTGCGCAAGACATAGCGTGAATGGCAGTGTGAGCGCGAGTGTGAGCAAAATATTTTTCATACCTGATGATTGAATTGTAGGCAATATAGTGATTTCGGAGGGTTTGATTAGAGATCAAGGTCGATAGGGCCGACGAACAGCGGAATTCCTGCGCCTGCTCAAGAAAGGCGGGATCGTACACCAGGTCAAGACCATTCTGGTCAAGACACACTTTCCGACAAGCATGTCAGCCAAGGCAATTTCCCCGACCATGTCCGATTTCCATCCATTGTTGGTTCGCAGCGACAATTCTGGGGAATTGCACCTACGCGTCGATGTGCCCGGCATTGAAAGGAAGAAGTGATTCCGATTGCCGTGAAACAAGTGTCCTGACGGGAGGGTGGTTACAGCCTTGCAGCACAGGATCCAACAAGAATACATCAAAAAATCTCAGACCCACCCATCAAAAAAATAGCGTTTTTCTCAACCTTGTCTTATTTTCAGCCATTGGACGCAAGTCAGAATGTAAGGCACGAAAAAAGCATATCCATGAAAATAGTCGAAATCCGGGCGATGAGAGGCCCGAATTACTGGTCGATTCGTCGGCACAAGCTCATAGTCATGACATTGGACCTGGAGGAGCTCGAGGAACTCCCCACCAACAAGATCGATGGCTTCTATGAGCGGTTTACCACCATGTTTCCCTCGATTTATGCCCATAGATGCTCTGAGGAGCGGGAGGGCGGCTTTTTTCACCGCGTGAAGGAAGGCACTTGGATGGGCCACGTGATCGAGCACATCGCACTCGAGATCCAGTCCCTCGCGGGCATGGAGGTCGGCTTCGGTCGCACCCGCAGCTATGGCGAGCCGGGTGTCTACAGCGTCGTCTTTGCCTACATGGAGGAAAAAGTAGGCCTCTATGCCGCCGAAATCGCCACCGAGATCGCCCAGGCACTCGTCGATGGCAAGCCCTACGACCTTGCACCCCACATCCAGGAAATGCGCGAACTGCGCGAGGCCAACCGCCTTGGCCCATCGACCGGCTCGATCATCGACGAGGCAGTTGCGCGTGGCATTCCTTGGATTCGCCTCAACAGATACTCCCTCTGCCAGCTCGGCTATGGCGCCAACCAAAAACGAATCCAAGCCACAGTCACGAGCCAGACGAGCAGCATCGGCGTGGAGATCGCCGGCGACAAGGAAGACACCAAGTTCCTCCTCGAGGCAGCGGAAGTTCCCGTGCCAAAAGGCGACATCGTGCGCTCCCAAGCGGGACTGCGCGACGCCATCGACCGCATCAAGTACCCGATCGTCATCAAGCCCATCAATGGCAACCACGGCCGTGGCATCACCGCCAACATCAACGATTGGGACGAAGCTTGCATTGCCCTCGAGGCCGCCAAGAAGGTGAGCGCCTCGGTGATCGTCGAGAAATTCATCACGGGTGAGGATTTTCGCGTGTTGGTCATCAACTACAAGCTCGTGGCCGCCGCCAAGCGCACGCCTGCCCAGGTGATCGGCGACGGCGTCTCGACCCTGCAGCAGCTCATCGACACCGTGAATGCAGACCCCAACCGCGGTTATGGCCACGAGAAGGTATTGACCCAGATCACAATCGACGACATGACACGGGGCATCATCGCCGCCAAGGGCCTCACACTCGACAGCGTGATCCCCGCCGGCCAGGCCATGAAACTCAAGGACACCGCCAACCTGAGCACCGGCGGCACGAGCACCGACGTCACCGACATCGTGCACCCCTACAACGTGTTCATGTGCGAGCGCATCGCCCGCGTGGTCGGCCTCGACATCTGCGGCATCGACATCATGACCACCGACATCAGCGTGCCCTTGCCAGAGACCAATGGCGCTGTGTTGGAGGTGAATGCAGGCCCCGGCTTCCGCATGCACCTCGCGCCGAGCGAGGGGCTCGCCCGCAATGTGAGCGCACCCGTGATCGACATGCTCTTCCCGCCCGGCAGCACGGCCCGCATTCCGATCATTGCCATCACCGGAACGAACGGCAAGACGACCACGACCCGCCTCATGGCCCACCTCATGCGTCTCAAGGGCCACAAGGTCGGCTACACCACCACCGACGGTGTGTACATCCAAAACAAGCTCCTCATGAGCGGCGACTGCACGGGTCCCGCCAGCACAGAGTTTGTCTTGAAAGACCCCACCGTCGATTGCGCCGTGCTCGAGTGCGCCCGCGGCGGATTGCTGCGCGCCGGCCTCGGATTCCATTATTGCGACTTCGGCATCGTCACCAACGTCGCCGCCGACCACCTGGGCCTCAAGGGCATCCACACCATCGAGCAGCTCGCCAAGGTCAAGGGCGTCATCCCCGAAACGGTATTGCCAGACGGCTACGCCATCCTCAATGCCGACGACGACCTCGTGTATGACATGCGCGGCCCGCTCAAGTGCAACGTGGGCCTCTTCTCGATGGACGAGGACAATCCCCGCATCAAGGAGCACAGCCGCAAGGGCGGCATCAGCGCGATCTATGAAAATGGCTACATCACGATCGCCAAGGGCGAATGGAAAATGCGCATCACCAAGGCGGTGAATGTGCCGCTTACCTTCGGCGGCAAAGCATCATTCATGATCCAAAACGTGCTGCCCGTGGCCCTCGTGAGCTTCCTGCGCGGCATGGCCATCGAGGACATCAAAGTCGGCCTGGAGACCTTCATCCCCAGCCCGAGCCAGACCCCCGGTCGCCTCAACCTCTTCGAATTCAAGAATTTCCAAGTCATGCTCGACTACGCCCACAATCCCGCCGGATTGCGTGCCCTTCACAAGATGGTCGAGAAAATGGACGGCACCCCCAAAGTCGGCATCATCGCCGGCATCGGCGACCGCCGCCAGCAAGACAACGAGGAGATCGGCCGCGTCGCCTGCGAGATGTTTGACGAGGTCATCATCCGTCAAGACAAGCACCTCAGGGGCAAGACCAGCGAGGAGATCGTGACCATGCTCATCGCCGGCATCAAAAAGCAGGATCCCAACAAGAAGATCACCGTCATCCCCTCCGAAAAGGAGGCGATCACCTACGCGATCACGCATGCCATCAAAGGCTCCTTGATCGTCTGCTGCAGCGACGTCGTGCCCGATGCCTTGGCCCTCGTCCAGAAATTCAAGGAAGAGGAAGCCGACCGCATCTGGGGCTTCGACGTGGCCGAGGACATCCCGAATATCGGAGGGGTGGAGGTGCCGCATACGCACCCGATTGTGGGGCATGATGGGGGGTTGATGTAGCCGCAGGCTACATTCCTCCTCACTCACACTCGATCTCGCACTGAGATCCCGTAGAGCCCGCGGCCTCTGGCCTGCGTAGAAAAAAACGCACAAGACACTGAAAAAAGCCCCGTCCACAATGGATGGGGCTTTTTTTGTCAATAGGCGCATTCCTCCAACAAGACGTTCATGGATCATCAAGCCAATGCTTGGGCCAATGCGGACAGTTTCCTATTCTTGATTCATGCATGCGGAAGGAAGAAGAAGGGCAAGTCTCGAGGAATTCACCTCCTACCTCGGTGCCAGTGACTATCAGGCTGAGTGGTTGAATCGACAGATTCGGCTTTGGACAGGAGGAACCCCAACGCAAACGCTGATCGCGGGAAATTTGGTGCGCGAGATGGGAATTGGCCTCAAAGGCTCCGGCTGCCATGTGTATCCGAGCGACCTCATCATTCAGCTTGCCCCCGATGGCGAGATCGTCTTTCCGGACGTATCGGTCGTTTGCGGTATCGATGGTAGAAATCTACAGTGGCGTTGCATTTGCGGAATAGCATATCGGCCAATCAAAAACCGCAAAGTGCGCAAAGAGCGCAGAGATTTCGTTGATCTCCGCAGTCTCT
The DNA here is from genome assembly GCA_031375795.1 of Bacteroidota bacterium. GTDB lineage: Bacteria > Bacteroidota > Bacteroidia > J057 > JADKCL01 > JADKCL01. The sequence continues at coordinate 147 of JANMIM010001392.1, read as the reverse complement.
GCGAACTTTACGGTTCATTTTACAAAGCAAATCCGAAAAACTCGGAAACGGCTTATTGCTTCGTATAGCTCCCTGCGCAGTCCACTGCGCCGCAGCCTTGGAAGTCGGCGCCATAAGAGAGGCTCACGTTGCCTGCGCCAAATTGGA
>JANMIM010001364.1:0-4385 GCA_031375795.1 Bacteroidota bacterium | reverse complement strand
TGCCACTCTTCAGGGCCATCGCCCTCCTGCTCGTCAAGGTCACGCCCTTTTTCTTGCAGAAATTGCTGATCAATTATTTGGTGGTGAGCAATGTACATGAGGGGTATCGGCGGGGAGAGTAGGGAGTAGGGAGTTGAGAGTTCAGAGTTCAGAGTTCAGAGTTCAGAGTTCCCCGATCTTTGATCGGGACAGCCAGAGTTCAGAGTTCAGAGTTTGCAGGTTTGGGGTGAGGATGAAAGTTCAGGGTTTGTGGTCTGATGATCGTGGTGATTGCGCTCGCAGCTGCTGCACGAAGGCTTCCTATTTTCCCTCGTGGTGCATTTCCAATTTTTTGCGGATGTGGTGGCTCGCTACATTGATGGTGTTGATGGAGGTCTTGCGCAATTGGGCGATGAGGCTGCGAATGTTCTTCCCAGAAAATTACGCCTTCCCAAGAATTGCCAGAATGTCGAATGGACGTGATGACCTCGACGTCTCTCATTCGACGTCCCAAAGCGAACTGATTTCCATTTGCCTACGCAACCGCACCCCACCCCGCAAAAAAGCGAAGGCACAGAGTCTCTCACGCTCCATGCCTTCTTTCTGAAACTACTCTTTTATGCCTCGATGCCGACTGGCATCAAATCTTTACAAATTTCATCACCTTGCCGTCGCCGTTGGCGGCGCGTACCTGCAGGACATAGACGCCCGGGGCGAGATCGCCAATGTCGATGACGCGGGTTGCCAGGATCCCCTCGGCATCCAAGGAGAATTGCTGCCACAGATGCCCGTCCACGCCGAGCACTTGCACCTCGCGCAGGCCGTCGGCCAGGAAACAGAGGTTCAATTCCTCTCTCGCCGGATTGGGATAGAGCGCAAAATAGTCGCCCTGGGCCTCGATGAGCACTTTCTCGACCGTCGAGTAGGTGCTGCTGCCATTTTGATCGACGATCTTCAGGCGGTAGTAATGCCATCCCGGCTCTACATGGCCGTCGTCGTAGGTGTAGCGCGTAGCGGCGTGCGTGTTCCCACGGGCGGCCACGGTTGCGACTTTTTGGAATTCAGTGGCGCTCTGCCCATGCTCGATTTCAAAGCGATCGGCATTCAATTCCTCCATCGTTTCCCAACGCAGCTGGTTTTGCGGGCCATCGTTGACGACAGAAAAAGCGGTCATGGACACCGGGAATACCGTCTGCTGCACGCCTCCCAGCACCCGCAGGTTCCAGACGCACTGCGAACCCGCGGTGCCGTCGACCATGAGGTAATATTGGGTGTTGGGGAGGAGCCCCGTCCAGTTGTAGTAGGCATTGGTGGTGGTCGAAGTGCCGCAAAAGACGGCGGGGCCCCATGTGCCCGGGCCCTGGCAGGCACCGCCCACGGGCGCACGGAAGAGCGCAACCTGCACGCCACAGGCACCGCCGCAGCTCAGGTTGCAGGCGATGTCGGTGATGCTGGCATGCACGTCGGTGCCCGATGCGTCGGTGGTAAATGTGTAGAAAATGAAGTTGTCGATGGAGCCGTTGCAGCTCATCTCGGTGGTGTTGGGGGCCAGCGTGTTGGGGGCAGGCGCGGTGTAATTGTTGCCGGCATACTCGCCGGTGCTCGTGATGTTGGTGGCGGTGAGGCAATTGCTGCTGCCATTGCGGCCGCTGGCGATGCGGATGTCGTAGTTGCCACCCGTGCCCGAGGTCGATGCCACGACGATGTAATAGGTCGTGCCGGCCGTGAGGGGCTGGGAGCTGATGTGCAAGATGTTGTCGGTGCTGCTGAACTGGATTTCGGTGGCGATGCAATTGGCGGGGGTCGCGACATTGGGGCAGGCGTCGAGCAGGTTGATGGTCGGGAAACCCGACGGCGCGGCAAAGTCCTGTGCGGCATCGACGCTCAAAAATTCTCCAGCTGTCGTGGGGGTGTAGGCAAATACATATTCCGAGCCGTCGATGTGGCCGCTGCATGCCCCATTGGTGTAGTCGTTGCCGGAGCCCACGAGCGTCATGCAGGTGTGGCTGTAGGGCAGGGTGTTCAGGACAAAAGCCGATGGGCAGGTGTGGCCGGTCGGATTGGTCGGCATCACCGTCGTGCCAAAGTCCAATGACCAATAATTCAAGGTGCCGTTTCCGCCAGCAGCCGCGTCATCGTCGACCCGCAACTGCCAAGTGCCGTCTGCATTTTGCCCATTGTTGAATGCCGACATCAATTGCTCGGGTGTGTAGGTGCCCTTGAAATCACTGGCCCCGACGATGGCGCCCGTCGGGCCGCATTCACTGAAGCAAAGTCCCGTGTGGTAATCGTTGCCAGAGCTGCCGCCGTTGTCGTCGCTCAGCCTCACTTGCGTACCCGTCGGGCTGATGAGGTAGATGTCCAAATCATTGGGGATCGGCTGGGTGATCGACAGGCATACCCGCGCCAGCCTGTTGGTGCCCGTGAGCGCTCCCACGCCGGCGACGGTCTGCGGATAGAAATTGTTGATCGTATTGTTGGGGACGGTGCCTCCCCATGCATAGAAATTTTGCGCGGGCAAGTTGGCAGCACTCAGCACGGCAATGGTCACAAAGCTCAGCAAGCCTTGAATGATCGGCCGGGCATGTGCGGATGAGGAGGGGGTATTTTCCATACACAAAGCGATAGAGGCGGAGAGAGAAATTGGTTTCAGAATCGAAAATCAAATTTGTAAAGGCCATCGCTCACTTGCAGGACTATGTGGCCTGATGCATGGATTTGTGGCTTGCTGAGCGATCTAGGGGTGAACGGCAAGGGAATTGGGGCGAATGGATGGGAAGGCGAACGACAATTCCGGGGATCGGTCGGTGGAAAATGAATCTTGGGCCAAGGCTGAAACGAAGCGCGGGCCTCCGGCCCGAACGCTGATCGACCGCCCGCCGGAGCCCGCCTGCCTGTCCCGTCCCGCTTATGAGCGGGAGGAAGCTTGTCGAACGGGGCGGGATTTCGAGTGCGTTGCTAGGGTTTGATACCTGAGGATTTCTTTGTTTGCTTTTTGCTCGTTTAGCTGCGATCAAAAATTTCGCCAGAGGCGAGTGATCGATGGCCCTGTCCCGACCTTTGGTCGGGGCGGGCTCTTACTTCATGACATTGCCCTCAACGATCCCCACAAAACGCTGCGGGGACAGCCCATGAAGCTGTCCCCGCAATGTCTATCCTCCCAAATCCACCCGACCGCGCTACATCATTGCTTCACAAACCGCTGCACGGCCGCGTTGCCCCGATGGTCTTGCGCCCTGAGGAAATAAATGCCGGCTGGCAATCCGCCGACTTCGACCTGTGCACTCACTTGGCTGCTCGGTGCAAATTCGGCATGGTGTACCACGCGGCCGGCCACATCGGTGATGGAGACCTCGTAGGCGACCTCGTCGATGCCGCGCAATTCAAATTGGAGGCGCTCATGCACGAGGCTGGGGTAGACGAGCAGGCTCATCCCACTTGCCAGGCAGCCCTCATGGACGATCGTCGCCGAATAAGCCACCGTCGAACCATTGACGTCGCGCGCAGCAACCCTGAAATAGCGGTACTGCGCGGCGGCGGCCGGCAAGACGAGTTCAAAATCTGCAGCCGCGCCTTGGGCAGCGGCTTGTGTCACATCGCTGAGCTTGGCAAAGGATGCGCCGTCGCGGCTCCCTTCCACCCAAAACGCGGGCGACTGTACATCTGATTCGGCCTTCCAGTGCGCGACGGCCCCCTGTGGGGCACACTCCATCGACAATGCCGTGAGTTGCATCGGCAAGATGAGCTGCCTGGTCGACGGGCAATCACGGGTGAGGGTCGTCGCCGCACCCAATTCGTAGGCGCCCATGTCGGGCGTCGCGGTGCGGGTCGTGCCCACGAGGTCACCGAGCGGGGCATTGCCGCCGTCCAAGGTGCCGGTATTGATCGCGGGTGAGGATCCTGTCAAACGAAAATCGCTGGTCCCGGCGCTCGCAAACAAGGGATCGGCAGTGCTGTTGTTGCCCCCATCCGTAAACGAGGGTGGGCCCGCAGGATCCACGATCGAGAAGCTCACGGTAAGGTTGGTGGCACCCGAGACATCGGCCCTGGTATTCCCCCAAAAGATGCAATTCTTGATCGTCGCGACCGCACATTGTTTGTTTTGCAAGCCACCGTGACGCGTGCCAGACCCCGAGGTGGTCGTGTTGGAGGCCACCGTGCAGTTGTGCATCGTGAGGTTGCAGGCGGCATCGCTCAGGGTGATGGCCCCGCCCTCGTCGCTGGCCATGTTGTCATACATGAGCACGTTTTTCATCGTGGTCGTGGACCTGTCCAAGTACATTCCGGCTCCATCCAGGCCTGTATTCCCCGAAATCACGGTCTGATCGATGTTGAGGGTGCTGGTGCCGGAGAAAAGTTTGTTTACAAAGATTCCTCCGCCATACTTGGCCGTGCCCGTGCTGGCG
>JANMIM010001361.1:0-2187 GCA_031375795.1 Bacteroidota bacterium | reverse complement strand
CCCGAAGCATCACATGCGATCGCATTGTTATAGGTAATCAGCATGGCATTGTACCCAACAAGCGTCCAGGACCACGCGAGCACCCCATTCGAATCAATCTTCTTGATCACGAACTTGTTTTGTGTATCCGCATGACAATAGGCCAGGAAATAATTCCCATTTCCGTCATCTGTAAGTCCGACCAATTCAAAGGAACCCTGATCATCTTGGACCAACCTATTGGAGAACCAGTCTTCAACTATTTGACCTTGAGTAGAATCAACAATGAAGAATCCTAGTAGTATCAACAAAATCCTTTTGAGGAACTGCATGCTTGTGCTGTTTGGGGAAAAATAGCAAAATCCATCGGTTTTTCAAAGGCTACTTCGCAGCCTACTCCGTGTTTTGTTTTTGGGAATTGCTTCAAATAATAAGTATCTTGCTGAGGCGCAAAGCTCAATATGATTCTGCACATTTGTTTTACTCGCCTATGCCCCCACGCCTACTCATCCGCTTGCTCATATTGGTTCTCGCGCTGATCGCCCCGATTGTCTCTTATGCCCAGCGCGAATGGTCGGCAGACCAGCGACTCACGCAGGATTTCATTGAAAACCAGGGCCAATACGATGCTCTGAGCATCGGATTTCCAGAGCGGGCGCGCTATGTGATCGACCATGGATTTGGATGGCAGGCGATGGTGACCGAGCATGGCTTGCAGTACCTGGTGCAGCGCACGGTGCGCGATGCCGACGCCGAAACCGAGGAGGTGCATGTGGCCGAGGAGGATTTTGGCGAGGTCTTGCAAAGTAAAATCACGATGGAATTTGAGGGCGCCTCCCCTGCCACGACCCTTCGAGCCCTGGACCTGCAAGACGACTTCTATTCATTTTCCTACCCCGAGGGCGGCGATTACCACAACCTGGACCACGTGCCGGCCTACGAGCGGCTGCAATTGCAGGACTTGTATGCGGGCATCGATGCAGAATTGGTGGGGCCTGCGGATGGCGGATTGAAATACAGTTTTCATTTGCAGCCCGGGGCGAATGTGCAGGACATCAGGCTCCGGTGGCATGGTGGTACGCCCACGATCGATGCAAACGGTGACCTGCATTTACCAGCAGTATTGGGCGAATTGGTGGATCAGCACCCGGTCGCCTACTATGCCGACGACCACAATGCGACCATCGATGCACGGTTTGCGTTGAATGGCAGCGTAGTGCGTTTTGTCTTGGGCAATTATGACCATGGCCGCGCGATTGTGATCGACCCTTGGACCATCAATCCCGCCCTGCCTGCCCCCTTCAACCGCGCATTTGAAGTGGACTATGACGCGGCGGGAAATGTCTATGTTTTTGGCGGGGGGATGGGTTACAACCTCAAGAAATACAACAGCGCAGGCACCCTGCAATGGACGCACGTCTCGCCATGGGACACCTCCAATGCTTGGTTTGGCGAATTGCTCACCTTGGCCAATGGGGATTGTTTCATCACGAGCGGCTCGGTCGCCAAGATCAGGCGGGTCGCTACGGCCAACACGGTGACATTCACCAACAACGGTCCATTTTTCAACAACGACGAATATTGGACATTGACTTTGAGCTGCGACCTCACCAAGCTTGTCTCGGGCGGCACCCGGCTCATCGGGCTGGTCTCGCCCCAAGGGCACATCTTCAACCTCAACATGGCCAATGGAAACCAACAGGCTGGCAGTCCCTACAATGTATCGCCTGTGGGGATGAAGGAAATCAGGGCGCTGTGTACGGGCGGCAACGGCAACTATTACATGCTCAGCAACGACAACCTCATTGCCGTCAATCAAGTATTTGGCATCATTTACAGCCTTGCGACGGGCACCTCGCATCCCTACAATTCCCCAGCCTACCTCGCCAAGAACGTGCAAGGCCAAAACATCATCGACGCCAACACCACCCACGTGTACATCAACACAGGGGCCAACCTGCAGAAACGAAACATCGCCACGGGCGCCTTGCTCACGCAAATTGCGATCCCTGGTGGCGGATTCAGCGGCGGCTTTTTCGGTACCGGCGCCACCAATGGCGGCATGGTGATCGATGCCTGCAACAATGTATTTGTCGGCTCGACGAATGCGATTTACAAATACGACGCCAACCTGGCCCTGCTCGGCTCGGTGGCGACGACAGGCGCGGTCTACGACCTCGTGGTGTTCTCGAACGACACGGCGCACGA
>JANMIM010001339.1:0-3126 GCA_031375795.1 Bacteroidota bacterium | reverse complement strand
CGGCTTCCTCGACCGTCTCCTCGGGATACTCGATGCGGCCATGGTACATGCTGGAAAGCATCGTGTAGATCACCTGCTTGGCTTCCTCAAGGTCGCTGAAGGTAAGGTTGGCCTTGTCAAATTGCCGCTGACGCACCTTGTTGTCGATGATGCCCTCCACCAAGGCCAGCAACTTGTCGGGGCTGTGATCCTTGACGGCGCGTGCAGCAGCCTCGCAGGAGTCGGCGATCATCAATACCGCCATCTCGCGGGTAAACGGGAGCGGGCCGGGATACTGGAACTCAAAGACATCCACATTTTCCCCTGGATGCTCCTCCAAGTGCTTGCGGTAAAAGTACTCTGCGCGGGTGGTCCCGTGGTGGGTCTTGATGAATTCGATCACCTCGGCGGGCAGGTTGTGCTCCTGTGCCAGCCGCACCCCGTCTGATACGTGCCTGATGATGATGTCGGCGCTTTCCTGATACGTCACCGCGTCGTGCGGATTTTGATGATCGCCCAGGTTCTCGATGAAAAACAGGGGATTGAGCATTTTGCCCACATCGTGAAACAATGCCCCGACCTTGGCCTGCAAGCTGTTGCCCCCGATCTTGTTGAGCACGGCCTCGGTGAGGTTGGCGACCTGGATGCTGTGCTGGAATGTGCCCGGCGCCCGCACCGACAACTCCTTGAGCAAGGGATGGTTGGTGTCCAGCAATTCGATGTAGGTGAGGTCGGAAGTGATGCCGAATATGCGCTCAAATACATAGATAATAGGGTATGTGATGAAGGTGAGCATCACATTGAGCCCAAAGAGCAGCAGGTTGATGTATTCGATCGAGGCAAAACTGCCTCGGGTATAAAACTTGTAGCCGAGGTAGGAAAACACATAGGTCGCGAAGATGAGCGACAGCGAGATGAAAAAATCTTGGCGGTTGCGCAGGCGGTTCACACTGTACACCGCCGCCGTGCCCGCGCAGAGCTGTATGAAAAAGTATTCAAAGCCGTTGGGTATGATGGCACCGGCAAAGACGGCGATGATCAAATTCCCAAAAAACGCGAAGCGACTGTCAAAAAACGCCGACAAGATGATGGTCACCATGCACACGGGGGCAAGGTAGATGTAGTTCAATCCCGCGATCTCCTGGGTGAGCACCGTGAGTTTGAGGATCAAGGTGACCACAGAAATCATCGTGAGGAAGACCAGCAGCACCAGCGCCAGCTTGCGAGGGCTGAAAAACAAGCGGGGGCGGTTGTTTCTGATGAACAACACGAGCAGCATGGTCACGATGCCCACCATCACCAGTTGGCCGCTGAGGGTCACGAGGTAGGGCGTCTGCCCATAGCGCTCGGTCCTCGCCCTGATATAGGATGTGATCTTGCGGTCGTGCATCTCGTTCACATGCTCACCCTTGGAGATGATGAGTTCCCCCTTTGCGACCTTGTCCACCACCTCTGAGACCAAACTCAATGCGCGTTTGCGTTCATTGGCGGTGGCGACTGCGTCATAGTTGAGGTTGGGGGCCATGAGCGGGAAGATGATGGCCTGCATCAACCGGCGCTCCTCGGCGTCGGTGCCCTGCTGGGTGGAGTTGAGGTAATCCATCAACTCTGCGGTGGACAGCGCAAGTGCCTTTTGCACTAGATGGGTTTCTGACTTGCGCAAATATATAAGGTCGGTATTCAATGCTGCCTTGGCGGTATCTGTAAGGCCAGCGGAATATACCTGCTTGATAAAGGCGTCGGCGCGATTGGCAAATGCACTCTTCCAGGCATGTACGTCGGGATGGTCCACGGCAGTGAGCTCCGGGTCGATGCCATATTTGTTTTGAATGCGACGGCGCAGGTCGCTGCGCTCCTCATCGCTCCCATTGGGTAGTTGCTGGTAGGTGATTTGGTCCGTGAAGCACTTCTCGATCGCCGAGGCGGCAGCGATCCACACGCGGTATTGCAATGTCGAGTCCATCACAAACACCGGCGGCACGCTGTTGAGCGCCAGCCTTTGCTCCTCCTCGTACTGCGCGATCGGTTTGTAGATGGCAAAATCAAAATCGGCCCGCAACTCCGAAGCCACCCAGGGCTTGCCCATCTCGTAATTGACCTCGGGCACAAAGTCCTTGGGCAAGATCACCGCCGTGACCAGGATGAAGAACCCGATCATGAACCACCGCGCACGCGCCGACCGTGGCAAGCGCTCAGCCAGCTTCATACCGGCGACGCTAGCCACCGTATTGCCCAATGTTGTTCTTTTTGATGCTGGACTATTCATTCACCTTCTGACTCACGCTGTAAAATAACGCAGAAATCGGCAAATAGCCGAAAGTCGAATTGCCCGATCAATCCATCACAACAGGCGCCATTGTCGGTGACCATCGCTCGTGCACCTCCAAAATGCACGGCCATGACCTTGGGGAATGCCCGACACAGGTAGGGAAGCCACATGTATTTTGTAGGATTTGCTCAGGCGCTGCAAGGAAGGGGAATCATCAGGAGGGCTAATCGATGAAGGAAAACAAGCCGATTGAGGAAACGAAGCGTGGGGCCTGAAAACCGAAACCGCCAACACCGGGCGGCGTCAGCGGTTTCTATTCATTAAATCAATCAACTACTGGTCTATACGCCGCTCCGAAATCAATGTTGCATCCGGTTCAAGAAATTTTCATTTTTTTTTCTGGGAGGATCGTTTGGAATGCTAAGGATGGCTTGGAAAAGTCCTTTGTTTTCGCAGGGAAAATTTTCCCCTAAAAAAAACAGGACCGCCGGAATTTGGGGGTTCCAGCGATCCTTACTAACCATAACAAACAAACCTATGCTAATTACGCTCTTTCTTTTGAAACGGTTGCTATCCGAGTCAAGATATTTTTGTGTTTCAGGCCACTTTTTTTGCAATGCGCTGATTTTGAGGGAGAAAATTTTTGGATATTTTTTGACTTTGGTGAGGGCCCAGAAGAGGAACGGCCAGAATTTTCCAAACAAATCGTTGCCGAACTCGGTTTTGAATTAAGACTTTGAGACTCTAATTTTGGAGCTCAATGAAAAATCGAAGGATACTATGACCAAAGACGTTTATATCATCGCCGCGGCGCGCACCCCCATCGGCAGTTTTGCCGGCTCCCTTGCCTCGGTGTCTGCCACCCGCCTCGGGGCAGC
>JANMIM010000434.1:0-2767 GCA_031375795.1 Bacteroidota bacterium | reverse complement strand
CCATGCACGGCACCATCATGGTGTTTTTCGTGCTCACCGCAGGCTTGAGTGGCACGTTTTCCAACTTCTTGATTCCGCTGCAGTTGGGAGCGAGGGACATGGCTTCAGGCTTCCTGAACATGCTGTCCTACTGGTTCTTCTTCTTGAGCTCGGTCATCATGTTGGGTTCGGTCTTTGTGACCAATGGCCCTGCCGGTGGCGGTTGGACGATTTATCCTCCCTTGAGTGCGCTGCCTGCAGCCAACCCCGGTTCTGGACTCGGCATGGACTTGTTCCTCGTGAGCATGGCCTTCTTCATTGTCTCCTCTTTGCTGGGTGCGATCAACTACATCACGACGGTCTTGAACTTGCGTGCCAAGGGATTGTCCATGACGCGTATGCCGCTCACCATTTGGGCGTTTATGATCACGGCGATCTTGGGTACGCTGTCGTTCCCTGTGCTCTTTGCAGCGGCCTTGTTGCTGCTCATGGACCGCAACTTTGGCACGAGCTTCTTCCTGAGCGACATCTACATCGGTGGCGAGGCACTTCCCAATGAAGGCGGTTCGCCGATCTTGTTCCAGCACTTGTTCTGGTTCCTGGGCCACCCCGAGGTGTACATCGTGTTGCTTCCAGCCTTGGGCATCACATCTGAGATCATTTCGACCATGTCACGCAAGCCGATCTTTGGCTACCGCGCGATGGTGGGTTCGATGCTGGCCATCGGTGTGCTTTCGTTCGTTGTGTGGGCGCACCACATGTACGTGACGGGCATGAACCCATGGTTGGGCACCGTATTTATGTTGCTCACGCTCATCATCGCCGTTCCCTCGGCGGTCAAGGCCTTCAACTACATCACGACGCTGTGGCAAGGCAACTTGCAATTCAGCCCGGCGATGTTGTTTTCGATCGGTCTCGTGTCCATGTTCATCTCTGGTGGTGTGACGGGTATCATCCTCGGCAACGCCGCCTTGGACATCCCATTGCACGATACCTACTTTGTCGTGGCCCACTTCCACTTGGTGATGGGTTCTGCATCGGCCTTTGGCTTCTTTGCAGGGATCTACCACTGGTTTCCCAAGATGTTTGGCAAGATGATGGATCCCAAGCTGGGCACCCTGCACTTCTGGCTGACGTTCATCTCGCTCTACTTGGTGTTCTTCCCGATGCACTTCATCGGCATGGGCGGTGTGCCACGTCGCTACTACACCTACAGCAACTTCGACTTCACGAAGTTTGAGGTGTACATTGACCTGAGCGTGTTTATCACGATTGCAGCGATCATCGGGGTGTTTTCACAGTTCATCTTCTTGTACAACCTGTTCATTAGCATTCGTCGTGGTAAGGAGGCTCCATTGAATCCATGGGGCTCGAATACACTGGAGTGGACGACGCCGTTGCATCCTGGCCACGGCAACTGGCCCGGCGAGATTCCTACGGTGTATCGCTGGCCATACGACTATTCAAGGCCAGGCATCAAGAAGGATTATCTCCCTCAGGATGTCCCAGATGGGGATCCAGAGTACTTTGAGGGCACGCCCGACACAAGTACGTCGCCTGCAAGGCAGCCTGCGACCCACTGAGAATGATGGATACTGAAAAAACAGCACCTATCGAACTTTGGTACAGGCGTATTGCAAGGATTTCGGTTGGTGCTGTTTTGTTTTTGATACTGGTCGGCGGTATCGTGCGGAGTACAGGTTCTGGAATGGGATGCCCCGACTGGCCTAAATGCTTCGGATTGATGATCCCGCCCACCAAGGTGGAAAATATCCCACCAGCGTTTTTTGAAAGTCATCCGCAATTTCAGGAAAAGAGCTTCAATGCTTTCCAGACCTGGGTAGAGTACGTCAACCGATTGATTGGCGCCACGATAGGACTTTTGATGCTGGCGACGGCTGCGCTGTCGCTGGGCTTTTGGAAGACCGATCGTCGCATCCTCTTGCTCAGCCTGCTGGCGATGGTGCTTACAGGTTTCGAGGCTTGGCTGGGAAAGTTGGTCGTCGACAAAAACCTCGCAGGAGGGATGGTGACGATTCACTTGCTGGTCGCGACGCTGATCATGGCCCTGCTGATCCTAGCCAATTATTTGGTCGCGGCGCGGCATCGGCTCACGGGAGCATACGCCAAGTCAGGTACGCGCTCCCTCGCCTGGTTGGGTGTGGCCGTGATGGCACTCACGCTCGTGCAGATTGTCCTCGGGACACAGGTGCGCGAGTCAGTGGACGTCATGGCAGCACAATTGGGAGCGGCGAGGCGCGATAGTTGGCTCACTGTGAGTGTCGCCTACTCGGTGCACAAGTTTCTTTGGATGGTCATGGCAGGTGCTTTGGCGGTCTGGTTGAAACGTGTGAGCGTAGAGCTGGAAGGCAATGGGATGGTGAAGAAGTTCACGATCGCGCTTGCGGTGACAGTGGCACTTGAGGTGATCTTCGGGATCGTGCTGTCTTACAGCGACTTGCCTCCGGTTGTGCAACCGTTGCACATGCTCTTTGCCAACTTGATTTTTGCGGCGGAATTCTCGATTTGGATTCATGTGGTTGGAGGGAAGAGTTTGGGAGTTGGAAGTGGAGAGTGAAAAGTGAAAAGTGAAAAGTGGAGAGTGGAGAGTGGAGTGGGTTTGTTTTCTTTTGGTTTGAATGAATGGCCCTTTTGGGTTTTGATATATGCAGAGTAGTAAGGTTACATTGGAGGAGACTAAGGGTACTGGGGTGGTTGCTCACTTGCGGGCTTATGTTGCGTTGGTGAAGCCTCGGTTGACTTTGCTGGTGGTATTCTCTGCGATATT
>JANMIM010000433.1:0-1150 GCA_031375795.1 Bacteroidota bacterium | reverse complement strand
TTTTTTGCAAGCCCATCCCACGGTCGTTGAGGGCAATGAAGGGATTCGATTTTACCTCTCGCTCTACCAACTGCTCACCCATTCCGAATCGGTGGACCCTTTTCGGGGATTGATCGGAACGCTCAAGAATGGCAAACTCATCTTTGAAATCGACGAGCGTCGCGATATCTATGCCTACGCCTTGAATTTCTGCATCCAACAGATCAACCGCGGCAAGGTGGAGTTTCTCGATCCCCTCCTCGACCTCTACCAGCATGCCCTCGACGACGAGACCCTGCTCAATGAAGGTTGGCTCTCGCAGTGGGACTACAAAAACATCGTGACCTCGGGCCTCAAAGCCAAACGGTTCGAATGGTGTGCACAATTCATCGAGACCTACAAGGCCAAGATCGAGCCGAGCGCGCGCGAAAATGCGCATACCTACAACCTCGCAAGCCTGCACCTGGAGCAGGGCGATTACAAGAGTGCCCTCAAGCTGCTGCAACACGTCGAGTTCAGCGACCAGTTTTACCACCTCGGCGCCAAGGTGATGCTTCTCAAGTCCTACTATGAACTCCAGGAGCACGAGGCGCTGCTGCACCTCTGCGAGACCTTTCGCATGTACCTCAAGCGCCACACCGACCTGAGCAAGTACCACCAGACGATCAACATGAACCTGATCTCCCTCACGCGCAAGCTCGCAGACGTGCAGAGCCGATGGCCCGACCTGGGCCGCAAGGAGCGGGCACTGCAACTGGAGAAGATCAGGGCGACGATCGAGGAAAAGGGGAATGTGGCGCAGAAGGCCTGGTTGGTGGCCAAGGTGGAGGGGTTGGAGAATGGCACAGCCTAGGAAGCCATCGACCATGTAGAATGCATGGATGGCAGATCATCGCATTATCCAGCAAGTTTTTCCCCTCCCATCTGCCGTCTCTTTCCGATATTCGCAGCTGAATGTTACAACTTCGTAAGCGCAAGAAATGAAAAAGCACGCTATCGCAGGTCTTTTGGTCGCCTGCGGCCTCTGGGGGTCGATCTCTGCCCAAAAAAGCTATCAATACACCATCGATTTGGTGAACGTCGTCGATGACAAGGTCAAGGTGACCCTCGTGCCGCCTGCACAGACTGTGGACGAAGTGGAGTTTCAGATGCCCAAGATCGTTCCCGGCAC
>JANMIM010001259.1:0-1006 GCA_031375795.1 Bacteroidota bacterium | reverse complement strand
TGATCCCGTTCACCAGCCCTTTCCAGTGATTCGGCAGCCCCCATCAACAGCCCATTCCCCGCAATTTCCCTATCTTCGCTCCCCAACGCTCCCTCCACCCATGTTCAAAAAAAGCTGGGCCTACATCGTTCATAGCCGTGCGCGCACCTGCATCGCACTCGGCTTGCTCACGGTGCTGCTGCGCATCGTGCTGGGCATGCTGCCTACCCTGACAGAGCAAGTCTACGCCCGCGGATTTTTCCTTGGCGTGCGTTACCTGCTTGACTACACGATCGGTTGGTGCCCATTTCCGTTTTCCTACGTCTTGATCCTGGGATTGCTGGCCTACTGGGTTTGGAAAATCCTAGATGCACGCCGGCAACCGAAGCCAGCGGGCGCAAAATGGAAGCGTGCACTCTTGAACCTCGGCGGATTCATGGGTGCGGCGATTTTTTTGTTTCACTTCCTCTGGGGCTTCAACTACGCCCGGTTGCCGATCGAGGCCCATCTCGGCTTGCAATTGGACTCGATGGACGTCGAGACCCTGTGCCTGGAGGCCGAGTGGGCAGCGCGACAGGCAGAGGCCGACCGCGCGGCGATCTTGGGTGCCACCACCGACAGCCTCGGCGATCAATTGATCCCAGGCAACATGGAGCAAGAGGTGCGCAAATGTGTCGGCGAAACGATGGCCATCATGGGCTACCCCTTTGCGGGGCGGGTGCGTGGGCGCGTGATCGCGCCCGGCGGATGGATGCTGCGCGTGGGCATCGGCGGCATTTACAATCCCTTCACCGGCGAGGGCAATGTTTCTGGCGCGCAGACGCCCCAGAAACTCCCCTTTACAATGGCCCATGAGATGGCCCACGGCTGCGGATTTGGCGACGAGGGCAGTTGCAATTTCATCGGCATGGTCGCCTGCGGCCAAAGCAGCGACCCTTTTGTGCGCTACTCGGGGCAGATGGGCTACTGGGCCCATCTCTACAACGAGATCGTCGTCGCCGACCCACTCATGGCCAAGATGCTGGCC
>JANMIM010001192.1:0-2044 GCA_031375795.1 Bacteroidota bacterium | reverse complement strand
GTGAAAAGTGAAAAGTGGGCTTGGGGGTTTGGGTCGTTTTTGCTTCGCTTTTTGATTTTTCTTTTTGTGCTGCTTCCCGCGATGGGCTTTGGGCAATCTGGAATCGATCACGAGCGCATTGTTGCCAAAATCATTGCAGCCAATCCCGACGACTTTGATGCTGTGGGGGCTGTGCGGTATTTTGAAGGCGACCGCGAGGAACCTTGGAAGGTAGGTGCCATCAACGTACATCCCCTTGGCAGCGATACCTTGCAATTCATCGCCATGGTGATTTGGGTAGGGAAAGACCTGCCGCTACGCGCAATGACGGAGGCCTACCTCTTTGATCGCAAGGGAGGGGCGCTTGCGATCATTGCCTTCCCTGCTCCTGCTTCTGTGATTGAATATGGTGGCGGCTCGCAGCTTTTCGACGAACCATGTTTCACAAATGCAGTTTGGCGCCTAGCAGGCGACATTTTTGCTTTTGAAGTGACCTTACATTCTTCACACCCCTCGTCCATGTCTGAAATGGAGGAAACCTACTTGTTTGCGGTGGTCGGGAACCGAATCGTGAAAGCACTGGATTTTCTGAGCAAAAAGGGTCTCGCTTCGTTGTGGTTGGTAGAAGGGGAGGCAAATAATCCAAATTTTCGGGATCTGATGCGGGATCCAAGCAGTTACACCCCCAGACGGACCGACCAAGGATGCATTTGTGAATACGAATCACGGCTGACATCCGCCCCAACGACCACGAATGGCCTGCGCGATTTAGTCTTGACGACCACGGAATACAAGCTCGGCAAGGACGGCATCCGACGGTCCGCGCGTGAGGCCATGTATCACTGGCAAGGTGAGGCGTATGTTTTGGCGGGCAGGTAGGTTTTGAAGAGACGGTTTCGGGCCAATGTCTGGAGGTCAAGAAAACGTAACCCATTTATAGATCTGAGCCATTGTAATCGAGACACCAAATGGTTTCAAGTCTACGACGGCCTCCATCCCACAATAATCGTCGATATTCCAGCCGCCATTCAGATTCTTGATGGCGACGTGAACCAATGGCTCCTTCTCCCCTACCAAGACGTAGGTTTGGAGTGAAGGGATCATCTGGTATTTGAAAAAGTTGCTGGCACCCACCTCCAAAATCAGACTGGGGTTTCTCACCAGATTTCTGTGGATGGGATTCTGGTCCACGGAGTTGCAAAAGATTGATCCATCGGCATATAGCACGGCATTGATGCGTTCAATTTGGATCATCAGGCTACTTTCAAAGACACGAAAATTCTTGTTCTCCAAGGCATTGCCCATCACACAAAGGCAATTGGCTGCAATCAAGCTGTGCTCTGGGGCAAACAACGGCCTTTCAACAATGTGACCGTTGTAGAATTCGCTTTTGAATTCAGCCATCTCCTCTCTTTCAAGGTATTCAGCCAAAGAGTAGCGTTTGGTGTTTAAGTGAATTCCCATCATCCCAAAAATAACAAAAAGCCGCATCCACAACAGCACCACAACGCCTCCCCAAAATGCGAAAAGCGGGACCAAAGGCCCCGCTTTTCGCTATTCATTTCTCCATTTTACTCAGATGGGCATGACCCAGCCGTGGATGTCGATCGCGCGACCGACACGGATGTCGCTCAGGCGCTTCAAGAGTTCAGCGGAGATTTTGCATTCGCTGGGTGGTGGCAGTACGATCTCGCCGCGGCCTTCGAGCTCGGGCACGGAGCCATCGTGGCCGATCTTGCCCACAGGCGCGACGGTGGCGGCAGTGCCGGCACCAAACACTTCCTGCAGGAGCCCGGCCTTGTAGGCATTGAAGATCTCCTCGATGGATATGCGGCGCTCCTGCACCTCGACAATCATGACGTGCAGCAGCTGTATCAGTGCCTGACGCGTGGTGCCATGCAGGATTGTCCCATCGAGCCTGGGCGTGATGGCCACCCCGTCGATCACAAAAAAGATGTTCATGGTGCCGCATTCCTCGGCATACTTGCGCTCGCGGCCGTCGAGCCAGAGCACGTTGTGGTAACCGCGTTCCTTGGCTTCCTTGGCGCCCAGCAAGCTGCCGCCA
>JANMIM010001176.1:0-5342 GCA_031375795.1 Bacteroidota bacterium | reverse complement strand
CCAAAGGTGAACCGCAGCAAATTGGGGATGATCGTGCTGATATGCCGATTCGCAAAGAGTGAGGATGCGTCGTATCCCGTATCGTCAATAATGGGCATAGAAATCTTAAATTGGTCTGAACAAATATGTGCAAAAAACGCAATCGATGCAAGGGTTGTACGGGGCATCCTTGCATCCAACCGACAATTGGGACGATTGATGTCAAAAGTCATGGAACGCTCCGCAATACCCTGAGGGATGTAGTTCATTTTGGGCAATCGGGTGATCGCCATTGTGTATAAGCACCCGCTTGTGCGCCGCAAGTGCCTTATCTTTGCCCCGATGCGCTACCTTTTACGTCTGAGCGGTGTCTTGCTGCTCCTGTCTTTGATCATGTCCCTCGGTGCCCAAACCCTGCAGGTACACATCGCCCCTGCCGAAAAACTGGAACGACTCACCTACCAGGCACTGGGCGACGAGGTGGTCGTGATGACGGCCGATTCATTCCCCCGCAAGATCACGGTGCTGCATACCTTGGAAAAGGTCGAGATCAAGGTGCTGCAAGATGGCATTGTCCTGGAGCAAAATGGCAAGAAACTAGGCCCCTTCCCCTCCCTCCTGCTCTGGTGCAACGACCAGAAACCACGTTTCAAGCTCTACCTCGACCAATCTGCGATGGCTTTTCGCACATATCCCGATCACTTGCGCATCGAGGCAGGCCCTCGCTACTTGGAGCTGGTCAATGAGGTGTTTGTGGACACGTACATCAAGGGGGTGATCCATGCGGAGGCCGGGCACCACAAGTCACTGGATTTTTTCAAGGTCCAGGCCCTGAGCGCCCGCACCTATGCCTTGCGCAACATCGGCCGGCATGCCGACCACGGCTACGACCTCTGCGACAACACACACTGCCAAGCCTACAAGGGTGAGTTCCAAAACAATCCGCTGATCGATCAGGCGGTCAAGGAAACTGCCGACGAGGTGATCGTCTTCAACCAAAACCAGCTCATCGAGGCTGTGTTTTCTGCCAACTGCGGCGGCTTCACCGCCAACAGCGAGGATGTCTGGGTCACGAACGTGAACTATCTGCGCGCTGTGCCCGACTACAATTTTTGCGAGGGATTCGACAATCACGCCTGGCATGTGACGATTCCCAAGCTCGATTTCCTCACCAAACTGGGCCGCTACCTCAATACCGAGGCGACGAGTTTTGAGATCGTGCCCGACATCAGCGGCCGCGTGAAGCGGGTGTACATCAACGATGACAGCAAGCTCATGGTGGCCGGCGAGGAGTTGCGACGGCTGTTCAAGCTCAAGAGTTCGAAGTTCATGGTCTATGACTCGCACAGCCTGCTCTTCATCGAGGGCAGCGGTTTCGGGCATGGCGTGGGCATGTGCCAAGACGGCGCCTACTACCTGAGCGAGACCGGCATGGACTACGAGCGCATCCTCAAGCATTACTACCAAGGCATCGAGATCATGGATGTGGACAGCGTGGTGGGGGTGTGGTGAGGGAATTCGGAAATGCCCGTCTTGAGCTGCTCATTGCTAGGGCAATGCGAATCCAACTCAAGATTTGTGGAAATTTTCCAACAATCATACCCAATTGATGATTATCTTTGCAATCTAGGTTGGAACTTGATAAATCTATGACTACGGAAAATTTCATATCGGCGCTTGCCAAAGAAGTTGAGGGGTATAATTCGATCGTGGCATCAGACAATGGTGATTGGATCGTAAAAGGCTTCATTGACATTTACAAGAATATCTACACGATTTCAATTGATACCAAGGTCGTTTCAAAGGTGCTTGAGCTACTACTTATTCCCGCATTTGAGAAATTTGCGAATGACAACGATTTGATTCTGGAATTGCCGCCGCAACAAAACTTTTATCCCGATCTCACCTTCATTTCGAAAAAGAGTGGCGCAAAGTTTGCCGTCGACATCAAAAGTACCTTCAAGGACACCGGGAATCGGATCAAAAGCATGACTTTGGGTGCTTTTACAGGCTACTTCAGAAATCGCAAAAGCACAAAGAACACGCTCTACCCTTATGGTGATTACTCTTGCCATCTGGTCCTTGGTGTCATCTATTCCCAATCTATCTCGACTACCGATGAAAAAACGATCTACACATTGGAGGACTTGAACAAAATCGAATCCGTAATCAAAGATTTTAGATTCTTTGTTCAGCCAAAGTATAAGATTGCGTCTGCAAGTCCTGGTAGCGGGAATACGAAAAACATTGGTTCGATCAACGATATTGAAAAACTGGTCAACGGTCAAGGCATTTTTTCAGAATTGGGAGAAGAGGTATACGATGACTATTGGATGTATTATTTGACCAAAGACATGGCCAAGGCTATAGAGATCAACAGGCCATATACAAATTTGAAATCATACCTTGAATATAAGGAACGAGGGATGAATATTCTGGAAAAATACAAATCAGAAATTCAAGGCTTGAACGAAATTGAGGAGCAGAATGATGAAGACTAAGAAAGTAATCGTACCACCTATCAAAAGCCAGGGAATAAAAACGAAACTCGTTCCTTGGATCATGGACGCTGTCAAAATTGCCAACCCGAGTGGTCGTTGGATTGAACCATTCTTGGGAACAGGCGTGGTCGCATTCAATTCTGGCTTTGACGAAGCTTTGCTGAACGACACCAATCCTCACATCATTCGTTTTTATCAAGGGATACAAGACGATTTGATTGTTCCTACTTCAGTGCGAAGGTATTTGGAGGAAGCTAACCAAAAACTATCGAATGGTGAGGAAAATGGGTATGTATACTTCAGGGAGGTTCGAGACCGATTCAACCGCGAGTTTTCGCCACTTGATTTGCTATTTCTTTCAAGAGCGGGATTCAATGGAATGATGCGTTTTGGGAGAAAAGGAAATTGGAACATTCCATTTTGCAAAAAGCCCAATCGGTTTGCCCAAGCTTATACCACAAAAATCGTCAATCAAGTCTCGCAGGTAAAAGCTGTGATCCAAGAAAAATGGGTATTTTCAAACAAGAGTTTTGCGGAAATCATTCCCTTGGCTAAGGAAGATGATTTAATTTATTGTGACCCGCCCTACTACGGCAGGTACGTAGACTATTACAATGGTTGGACTGAAAAAGACGAAGAGCTACTATTCAATTTACTTTCCAAAACGAAGGCAAAATTTATCCTATCTACATGGCACCACAATGATTGGCGAGCAAATGACATGATTGAAAAGTATTGGAAAAATTTCAATGTTGTAACCAAAGATCACTTCTATCATTCGGGTGGGAATATTGAAAATCGGAGAACTATCGTTGAAGCTCTCGTGTGTAACTTTGAACTGGATTCCTTTAATTCCCACAATCACGGGGTTAAGAAAACTGAGAAAGTTAAACAACTCGACCTTTTTGCGGTTGAATAAATAACGATTTGCTTGGATGTAAGAATGCGATTTCCCGTAAAATGGAATAAATCTAATTCACTCTTAGCGCCTCCGGCTAATGAATTGCTCGGCAATCAGTGGCAAGACACAGGGGGGGCAGGAACAAAAAACTTCACGATTTCCCTGCAAATCCACACGGCATCCATCTTCTCGATCGGATGCTGCGTGGCGGGCATCACAAAGAGCTGGGCGTCGGGAAACAGGCGGTAGGCGGCGATGGTCTCCTCGAGCGTCACCATCGTGTCGCGGTCGCCGATGCCCATGCGCACGGGAATCTCCGTGGCGGCAAAGTCGGCCTCCATCAAGACGGGCTGTTCGCCGAGGCGCAGCATCATGTCGGCAGTACGTGCGAGATGCTCCTGCCAATCGTTGCCATGGTGGCGGGCGGCGAGCATCTGGGCGAATTTGGGGACTTTTTCGAGGATGGTCGGCACGTCCAGCATGCGCACCTCACGTCGTGCGCCCTCGGGACTCCAATCGAGCTTGGTGGCAAAGGTGAAGATCCGGCGGAATAGATCGGGCCTATGTCGGCTGAGGTAAATCGCCACGTAGCCGCCCATCGAGTAGCCAAAGATATTGATTTGCTGCAACCCACGTGCATCGAGGTAGGCGGCGACATTCTCGGCGAAGTGCGCGATGGCAAAGGGCCGGTCGGCAAAGGGCATGCTGCCATGCCCTTCAAAGTTAAGGGTATGCACCTGGAAATGCGGCGTCAACAAGGGCAACCAGGGCTGGAATTGATCTTGGGCACCGAGAGCGCCATGTAGTAAAAGCAGGTGGGGCTTATCCATGTCGTTGTGCGATGAGTGCCAATGAAGCGTCGCGGTCGCCATCGAGCGCCCGCACCAATTCCTCCAGCGATCCAAATTTCATGTCGGGCCGGATCCATTCCAGAAACTCCACCTGCACGACCTCTCCATAGATGTCGCGGTTGAAATCAAAGAGGTGCACCTCCACCCCCAAGGGGTAGCCCGCGCCGACGGTCGGTTTCTTGCCGACATTCAACATGCCAAAATGCTGCTCCTGCCCCACCGACAGGCGTGCCAAGTACACCCCCTCGGCTGGAATGAGCTTGTAGGGGTCGCTGGGACGGATGTTGGCCGTGGGATAGCCCAATTGGCGGCCGAGCTGTTCGCCCTTGACCACCGTGCCCTGCAGCCCGAAATCATAGCCCAAAAAGCGGCGAGCGGTGGCCAAATCGCCCGTCGTGAGGGCCTGCCTGATCTTGGTGCTGCTCACATTGGCATTGTCGATCTGCTCGGCGGGGATCTCCTCCACCTGGTACCCAAAATCGTCGGCCCCTGCTTCGAGCTCCTTGAGGCCGCCCTTGCGGTCCTTGCCAAAATGGTGGTCGTAGCCGATCACGATGCGCTTGATCCCGACGGTCTGGATCAGCACCTGTGAAATGAATTGCTGTGAGCTGAGTTCCGAAAATTCCTGTGTGAAGGGTATGAGCAGCAACTTGTCGATGCCGAGGGCCTCCAATGCCGCGATCTTTTCGTCGATGGATTGCAGCAGGCGCAGGGAATGGTCCTGTGGCGACAAAACGAGGCGTGGATGCGGGTGAAATGAGATCACGATGCTGTCGCCGTCGATGGCCTGCGCGGCGTCGAGGAGACGGCCGAGGATTTTCTGGTGGCCGAGGTGTACCCCGTCAAACGTGCCAATGGTGGCGGCCGCTTTTCGCGCTTGCTGATAGGCTTGAAGACTTCGGTAAACTCTCATCGCCGCAAATTTAGTCTGAATAACGAATTATCCGACGATGGGGCCGCGCGAAGCCATGTCTTCGAGCATTTTTGCAAATGCATCGGGCGTGCGTGCGTCTGCGACCTCGTGCGCACCGATGCGCGTGCGCCTGAGTTCGAGGATATAGGCGCCCACGCCGAGGGCTTGCCCGAGGTCATGCACGAGGGTGCGAATGT
>JANMIM010001147.1:0-5372 GCA_031375795.1 Bacteroidota bacterium | reverse complement strand
GAAACACCGTCCCAGTTGAAAGGTGTGCTGAAGACCATCGGCACGATGCCAATCGAAGGCAGAAGGCTCGCGTTGGTGTACACAGATGTCTGCACCGGCGTGAGGAATGCGGTCACTGCAGTCGCATTGGTATGTGCCAGCTTGATCTCAAAGTTTTGGTGCGGCACAGCAAAATTGAGACTTGTGACATCGAATGCCAGCGAGGTCAAGTTGCCAGCGCTGAGGCCTTGTGCTTGCAGTTCCGAAGCCAAGATCAACATCTGGTGGCGTGAACCCCAGTAGAAGTTGCCAAATGGAGCAGGGTAGGAAGTCGAAGTGTTGGCGAGGGTACCATTGCCGATTTGGGCAATGATGTCGGCAGCCACCGATGTGAGGCTCAAGGAGTCACCTGCACAGATGGTGTCTGGTGTCGCAGTGGCAGTCACTGCTGGCTTCAGGGCAAAAAGCACAACCACCGTGTCGGCGGAAACGCAACCCGATGCCGTATCCGAACCATTTACAATATAGGTGGTGGAAAGCGCAGGCGTCGAGATGACCGTGTCATTGGTGGTCGTATTCAGGCCAGTGGCAGGCGTCCATACATAATTGTAGGTCGGATTGGTGCTGGAAGCAATCAACTCGACGGGATCGCCGCTGCAAGAAGTCGTCGCCGATGAAGCAATCGAGACGGTAGGTGCCACCGTCACAGTACCCGTGACAGGCACGCGAGGGCCTGGGCAACCGGTGAGGATCTGCCAGTCGTAACCAAAATACCAGAAGGTTGCACCAGCGGCGCTTCCGGTGATCGAGATTACACCGGGGAGCGTGTAGGGATAAGCTACACCAGATGCGTTACGGAACATGGACACGGATGGGGTGCCCTGAGCAAGGCGGAAGCCTGTGCCTGGGGTAAGATTGAAACCCAATGGGAAATAGGTCCTGTTGTTGACGTCGGCAGCACCCACGGTCAATGAAGCTGTCTGCAACAAAACACCTGCACTGTTGCGCAATTCGAGTACAGCGGTACCGGCTGCGCCTGGGTAGACATAGACACCCACCAGCGTGCAGTTCGACAACACGTCAAAAATGTTATAGTTCGTCGACGTCTGCTGTGCACCGCCCGCAAGGTTGTTGGGCAAACCGACAGCCGTGATCGATCCACCATTCACTGCCTCGGCATAGTAGGTGGTCGTCGCGTTGATAAAGGGGCTGTAGGTCGCGCCTGTGGCGACAGGGGCACCACCAGAAGGCACCGTGTACCAGTTGATGGTCGGTGCACCAGCGGCAGAGAGGTTTACAATTCCCTGACCGCAAACCGAGTCCGCAACCACCGTTGGGGTCACCAATGGATTGGCAAGCACGTTGAAGGTGGTGGAGGTAAAGGTACCGCAAATCAATGCGCGATACAGGGTCGTGTCGGTAGGGCTCGTGGTGTAAGGCGTGGCTGTGTTGCCTGGGCCTGTCTCATTGGTCCATGAGGTGCCACCGTCGGTGCTACCTTGCCATTGGATCGTACCGTTGTGGCCTGCGAGGCTCAACGTGACGCTGCCACCGACGCAAAGCGTGTTCACGCTACCGGTGGCTGTGCCTGCCGAGATGGTGATGTTCACGGTCGTGAAGGCATCGTTGACAGGGACACCGTCGCCAGTGACCGTGGTATTGCCATTGAAGGTATAGGTACCCAAGGTGCTCATGTTCACGGTGCCCATGGCGACTGCCTGTGTGGCGCCAGATGCCAGTGTGCCAGAGTTCACGGTCACCGTGAGGGTCGTGGTGATGGCACCTGTCACGTTGACGGTGACGGTCGTCGGGTTCAGTGAAAAGTCGATTGCGATCGGCGCATTGTTCTTGATCTGGACGTTCACTGCCTCGGTGGCACTGTAGCAGCCGGTGGTCAATGGTGTGTTCAAAGCAATCGCCTGCATGTCGATCGTCGATGGTGTGAACTCATCGGCGCCGATGTCTGGCGTGCCTACGGAGCGAGCCGCGTTGTCGATGTCTACGGTGACCCAGGCGGAGCCTGTGAGGTTACCGACGTTGTTCACACCGCTGCCCGTGACGTGCAAGTCGCTGACACTGATAAAGGTCGGGTCGGTCGCCACTGAGTTGGCATCTTGGCCCACCATGGCAGCCTGCCAGTTGGCGAGGGTAGCATACGTGGTCGCAGCGCCGGTACCGGTGAAACCGTTGGTGGCGTTGGCGACATACAAGTCATTGTAGTTGGAGACCGAGCCCGTGTTGCCGACGGCAGTTGCCGAGGTGCTAAACCAAGCGTTGTGTGTAGCAACGCCAGTTTGAGCGCCAGTGTAGTTGGCAAACACGTTGTTTCTCACGTTCATGACCGGACCAGAAGCCGTACCGATCTCGAAGCAAGAATTGCTGGCGTTGGGGAAGAGCGTGCCGTCGATGCGCACGTTGTTGGCGTCCACGTTGATGCCGAGGGTGGCCACGCCGCCGCCTGCGCTCTGCACAAAGATGCCTTTCACAATCCTGGTAGCGGTGGCTGCACCCGTGTAGGCACTGCTCACATCACTCGCGAAGTTGTTGTAGACCCTGAGTGAGTGTGTACCCGTGGTGGCGAGGTTGGCACGGATGCCGCACGCGTTCGACGTGGAGGTTGTGCTGTTGTTGCGCACGGCCGTGATCTTGTTCATGTAGATCTCGTTGGTGCCTTGGCCGAGTTCGCACAGGATACCGTCGGTCACCGCCTGTGCAGACACGTTGCGAATGGAGTTGTTAAACACCTTGGCACCGCTTTGGCTGGCGATGCGAATGCCATAACACTGCGTGGCAGCATTGCCTCCACCGAGGTCAAATGCCGTCGCGCCACCGATGGTGTTGAAGGCGGTCGGCGAGCTATTGCCGATCTGGCAGGCGAGGTCAGGGAAGGCAGCCGTCCCCAGCAAATACATCCCGGAATAGGAATTGCTGATGCTGAGGTTGCGGTAATTGTTGGTGGAGTTTGCACCCGCTGCACTGGTAGCCGCCGTAGCCACAAGTTGCTGGATACCGATCGATGAGGTGTTGGTGCGTAGCAAGGAGACCGTGAGGTTTTCATAGAGGCCGTTTTGTGAGCCGTCGGTCGCCGATGCGTTGGCGACGAGCAGGCCACGGTCCACGAGGTTGGAGACGGAAGAGCCGACCGAAGTGAGGTTGAGGTTTCTCACTGTGACAAAGTCAGTACCCACAAAAGCCAAGATGGGCTCATTGGTGGTACCAAGTGCTGTAGCGGATCCTATGTTTCCACCATTGCCGGCGGATACGCCCCTGTAGGACAGCGTGGAGGTGCCGGCGGCAGGTTGGACGGTGATCGTGTTCACGGCGCTGTTGCCAGCGACAGGGCCCATCATGAGCGGGAAGGTGTTGCGGCCACCTGCAAGAGTGGTGTCATAGGTGGCATCGATCAGGCTCAGCGTGATGGGGCCAGTGATGCCGCGATGGTTGACGTTGGCAAAGGCCTCGGAGATATTGGGGTAGGTGCCTGCCAGACCGACCGTGTAGGTGCCACCTGCGATCGCAGTCGGTGCACCTGGCGTGAAGCGGATGTGTGCAGCAGGCCACTTGTGGGTGGTCATGTAGGATTGGTTGATGAAGGCAGATCCAGAGACGGCATCCAGGAAGTTTCCTGCGCCACCGGTTGCACCCTCGATGCCGATCGAGGCAGACTCGCTCGTGGTAAAGGCACCGGCACCAACCGTGCCATAGCGAAACTCGATCACGTTGGTGCCCTCATACAGGATGCACTGGAAATTAATGGTGCGGACAGAGCCGTTGTAACTCGCTATATCGTTCCATTGAAACGTAAAGGTCTGGCTACCAGGCGTACCTTGCAATTGGTAGAGCACGTTACCTGTGCCGGTGTTCAAGTCGTCCCACCATGGAGCGAGCGTGAGGTTGGGAGTGGTGGTCGTAAACAAGCCAGAGTTGGTCCAGTTGTTGGCAGCAGCTGCTCCAAAGCTGATCCAGCCATTGCTACAGCCATCAATCGTGGTGTAGTTGGTTCCCAAGTAGTTAAACGTGAACCCGATCGGGATCAATGTTTGCGTCCCATCGTCGCCGGTGATCGTCGAGAGGGTAGCACCACCCAGCACGGAGATGGGTGTGTAAGCGGCTGAGAAGACACTCCTTGTCATCGGCAACTGGCCATAGGCCTTGTTTCCGAGGAGTCCACTCATCGCCAGTGTGACCAGCATTAGCAGTGCTGTTCGGCAAGAGAAACGTCGAAAATTGTAAAATTTACTCATACTATTTGGTGATGTGTGAAGTAATCCGAATTTGATCCTACGTGCGTCGTGGGGTCACCAAAGGGGTCGAAATGCTGGGGGAATGTATGCACAATACGAGCATGAACCTCACTTGCGTGCCAGACACAATCATTGAATACCTTGATTTCCAAATTTCTATACCTCGGGCAATCGCCCATATTGACCTGAGGTAAAATTAATACGATTTATTGACATTTCCTTCATTTTCGTTTTCCTTTTGTTGTCGCAACATTTGTATTGGTCGTGTGGATGACAGCCTTTGAGCCTGCCGTTGTCCAGAACCATCGTACTTTGGCTCAGAATGGAACAAATTCGTCTTCAAGGTTCTGCGTTGGGAATTCGACCAATTGTGAATCTGTGGAAAAATTCCCGGTCGCCCCACAACGGACCTCCACGGAGCCCAAAGTGCTTGGCAGGTTCCTTTGCCGAGATTGTATCCTGCCGACCTAGGTTTGTGTCGATCGATCGGTGAATCCTTGGCGTTTCTTTCGTACCTTTGAGGGATTTTTCAGCGGAAAAAGGGGGTTCCCGGTCATTCGGCCTGGAAGCCTTTTTCGATTCGAAGTTTACCTACAACACGATTGATACATTGGACATGATGAGGACATTTACCACCACGCTGCTGCTTCTGTTGCTCACCTGCTCGGGAGTCGCCTTTGCCCAAAACGTCAATGTCGCCGGTGCCCTCGTCGGCAATGGCACCTATCCAGACCTCGGGGCTGCCTTCGCGGCCATCAATGGCGGCGCCCAGACGGGTGCCGCGATCGCCATCACCATCGTCGGCAATACCACCGAACCCACGACCGCCACACTCAACCAAGGCGCATGGGCCTCGCTCTCGATCCAGCCATCTGGCGGTTTCACGCGCACGGTAGCGGGCAACGTCGCCGGGGCGCTCGTCGCATTCAACGGAGCCGACCGCGTACAAGTCAATGGCTTAAATGTGGGAGGAAATGCCCTCGTGTTTGACAATACCAGCATCGCAACGGCATCAACCATTCAGTTCCTCAACGATGCGCGAGGCTACAGCATCGCCAATTGCTCGATCCTCGGCGCCAACACGAGCAACACATCGGGCACTGTCCTCTTTTCTGTCGGCGGCGGCGTGGGCGGCGGCAACGACAGCAT
>JANMIM010001119.1:0-2692 GCA_031375795.1 Bacteroidota bacterium | reverse complement strand
ACGGTGAGGTCAAAGCGCATGCGGGGCGACAAGCCGTAGGCGGTCGCGAACCGCAAGATGCTCACGGTGATCGGGCTGTCCTGCGTTCTGCCCAGCAAAAATTCCTCAAAACCGACCTTCAAGCGGGCATAGTGGCTCTGGGGTTGCAGGGGCGAATCTTCATTCAACAAAGCCTGCCCATCCATCTGCCCATAATTGCTGCACGTGCTCGCAAAGACAAAGCGCTCGACGCCAGTAGCCTCGGCCTCCTCAAACAACGCGCGACTCGCCACATCCATCAAGGCCGTGGCCTCCTCCGGGAATTTTTTGCAAGCCGGGTCGCCGACAATGGCCGCGAGATGGATCACCGTTTGCACCCCCGCCAAGGCTTGCTTGCGGATTTTAGGATCGCAGAGATCGCCTTGCAGAAAGCTGAAACGTGCATGCTGATGCAATTCCCGCAAGCCTGCATCCCCAAACAGCAAGACATCCACGCCGCGCACATGGTGGCCCGCCGCCAGCAATTGCCGACACAAGACCGAGCCCAAATAGCCCGCAGCACCCGTCACCAAAATCTCCCGTTGCAACATGTCGGCGAAATTAGTTGTTTTGGGTGGAATGGTTGTCACGGGATCGTTGTACGCGGCGTAGGGGCACGCGGCCGCGTGCCCCTACGCCGCGTACAACGGCAACGCGACCAACGACACCATGTCACGATGGGCATCCTAAAATCTGCAACGCATGAAAATAGAACACATCGGCATCGCCGTCCAGGACCTAGAGAAAAGCAAGGCGCTTTTTGCAGCGATTTTTGGGCAGCCGCCCTACAAAGACGAGCACGTCGAGAGCGAGCATGTCGACGTCTCCTTTTTCCAGCTCGCCGACAGCAAGATCGAACTTCTGCAAGCCACGAGCCCCGAGAGCGCGATCGCCAAGCACATCGAGAAGCGCGGCGAAGGCATGCACCACATCGCCTTTGAAGTGCCCGACATCTATGCGGCCATGGACCGCATGAAGGCCCAAGGCTACCGCCTGCTCAACGAGGCGCCCAAGCGGGGCGCCGACAACAAGCTCATTTTTTTCCTGCACCCCAAGGACAGCAACGGGGTCTTGGTGGAATTGTGCCAGGAGATCAGAGGATCAGTGTGAGTGAGGAGTGTGAATGAGGAGGAGCCTGGGTGCTGTTCAAGATTCTTGCGTGGCAAACTCCACCCGCCGGTAGATGTCGGCAAGCTTGATTTGAATGCCGATGGAGCGCAATTCCATTACCTGCTCCAAGCCAGTGTAGTTGTCGAATCGCCAGAAGCCGCCGTCGGTTTTGTAATAGACGTCGATGGCAGGCTCGTGTTGTGAAATCAGCACGTATTCCCGCAGGGATGAGATCTGGCGGTAGCGGGTGAATTTCTTGGTGCGGTCGAATTCTGTAGTGGATTCGGAGAGAACTTCCACAAGCAAGACTGGGTTGGTGAGAAGCATGCGTTTCTCATCTTCAAACTCAAAATGTTCACAAGCGACCGAAACGTCAGGGTAATAGTAGGCAGAAGAACCTTCGATGCGGACTTTTGTGTCTGAGGGATAAACACGACATGGCTTTTCCGACAATTTCAAATTCAACTGTGTGATACAATTGCCCACGACCAAATTGTGATTTTCTGTTCCCCCCGCCATCGCAAAAATCTCCCCTTCAAAGTATTCGCTTCGATATTCAGCAACGTCCTCAAGCGCCAAGTACTCGGCGACCGTGTAGAAACGGACTGGTTGTGCATCTCCCATGGAATCAAAAATAGCGCTTTCCGACGGAATAGGCAAGACTTTGAATGCAATGCATTCCTCCTCCACTCAAAAACCATCCCTCCATTTCCGCGCGATCAGCCGTGCGGTCTCGAGCATCGCAGGATCCCAAGTGTCGAGGTTCCAATCAGTTTCGGCGAGCGCCGATGCGCGAATGGCCTGCTCGGCGGCCGCGAGGGAATCGCTGGTCTCCAAAATAGTGGAAAGGAGTTGTTGCTGCTGATAGAGGGTGGCGTCTTCCAGCGGCGCGGCAAGCGGACTGGCGTGTGACTGCAAAAACGAATCGGGCAGCAGGAAATGCGCGATCGCATTTCGCCGCGCCTGCTCGGCATGCACCAATGCCCGCATCCGCCTGAAATCGTCGCGGTAGTCTTCCTGCATTTGCGCCGTCGCCAAGGCAAAACCCATGTGCTCCATCACCACAAACTTGAGCTGCGTGCAGCGCGGCATTGTTTGCACGAGCAATTCCCAAACCGCCTCGGGCACGCGCTCGTCATGCGTATCGCGCCGCACGCCCGGGGCAGGGCGATGTGCCGAGGGCTCCCAGCTCCCGCCAGAGATATGGATTTCGCGCACGCGGTGCAGCGGGAACGCATCCAGCATTTCCCCGGCATCCAACCCAAAATTGTGGAGCTGGCAATAGAGGTTGTGGAGGTCGAGGATCACAAAGCCATACACCGGCGCGAGCAAGGCCTCCAAAAATTCGCCATGGATGCGAGCCGCTGGGGTGCTGCTGGCAAATGCGAGATTTTCCAAACCGACCGGGCAGCCACAGGCCTCCGCGATGCGCAGGAGGCGGTCGCGCCCGATGGCAAGCGTCTGCGCATTGTGGGGCACCGACAAGGGCGCGCCCTTGTGAAAATCAGATCCGGTCAGGAAGCCAAAATGCTCGCTGATGTGATCAAAGCGAAAGCGCTGCTGA
>JANMIM010001104.1:0-1393 GCA_031375795.1 Bacteroidota bacterium | reverse complement strand
CCGCGATGGCGATGATGTTTTTATCGTTGACGAAAATTCCACAAATTCAGTCGGCCACTAGGAAACCCTTCAGAACCAATGCTAATCGTTTTTTGTGGCCCAAGCGTAGAAATCCCACCAGATTGACCAAATGTGATTCCTCCATCAGGATTTAGATTGTTCAACAGTATGCCCCCATTGTACGCATCCGCATTGTAATGTGCCAGATAAAGGGGCTGTGACCCTCTATTGGTGAATTCGACTTTACCGAGGAAGAAATTCCCTCCATTTGAAACGCTGACATTGTTGCCCGTTTTCTCGAAGCTGGACGACGATTGGAAGGTCGATGCGCTGATGCTCAGGTCGGGAGCAACGAATTCGACACCTCCACTGAAAATGGAATTGATGACACGGAGCGCGGAACTGCCCGAAAGTGTAAGCTGTTGCCCTGTGCCGCCTAGTTGACGAATGCCACCCAAATGGAGTTCGCCAGCCGCGAACCCCAGTGATCCTATTTGGAAATTTGAGTTGGGCGAAAGGGTCGATAGTCCACCCGCTTGACCGAACCGAATACCCCCTGAATTGTTGCTATTCAACGTAATATTCCCATTGTACGAATCTGCGTTGTAATGTGCTAGATATAAGGGTTGCGACCCTGTATTGGTGAATTCTACATTTGCGAGAAAGAAGTTGTCGCCGTTTGAAACGCTGCCATTGTTGCCCGTTTTCTCGAAGATGGACGGCGATTGGAATGTCGAAAAGCTCATGCTCAGGTCAGGAGCAACGAATTCGACACCTCCACTGAAATTGGAATTGATGACACGGAGAGCGGAACTGCCCGAAAGCGTGAGCTGTTGCCCTGCGCCGCCTAGTTGACGAATGCCACCCAAATGAAGTTCGCCAGCCGCGAACCCCAGTGCTCCTATTTGGAAATTTGAGTTGGGCGAAAGGGTCGATAGTCCACCGGCTTGCCCGAACCGAATACCACCGTAATTTGTACTATTCAAGGTAATATTCCCATTGTACGAATCCGCGTTGTGATGTGCGAGATATAGGGGCTGAGACCCTCTGTTGGTGAATTCGACATTTGAAAGGAAGAAGTTCCCTCCATTTGAAACGCTTCCGGTGTTGTCCGTTTTCTCGAAGCTGGACGGTGATTGGAAGGTGGACCCGTTCATGGTAATAGTACCCGAAACCACCACCACCTGTGCCCCAAACACCGCTCCTTGCAAAGTCGTCATCGCCCCATGCAAATCCACCACCCCATTGTTGATTTGCCCCCCACTCACAGTCGCAACTCCATTCGCAGTTAGCCGAAACCCATTCAAGTCCAGCACACCACCGGTAACCGTGAGATTGGCGATGCCTCGATTCATGTCCAAAACGGGCCCGGTCGATCTGCCGCCGCTGCTGG
>JANMIM010001067.1:0-2851 GCA_031375795.1 Bacteroidota bacterium | reverse complement strand
GCCGGGCGACGACTTTTTCCTCTATGCAAATGGCAAATGGTTCAAGGAAAATCCGATCAAGCCCGCAGAGCGTACTGCTGGACTCTGGCGCATGATCGAGGACACGATTGCCGCGCAGGTGCTCGACATCTGCAAAAAATCCGCCGAGGCCAAGGCCCCGGCTGGCAGCAACAAGCAAAAAATCGGTGATTTTTACCTCGCAGGCATGGACAGCGTCGCGCTGAATGCACAAGGGATTTCCGGCATCCAGCCCGAGCTCGCCAAGATCGATGCCATCGCCAACCTCGACGACCTCGCCAAGGTCCTCGGCCGCCTCCATGAAATCGGCAGCGGGTCCATCTTTTCCTTTTTTGTATCGCAAGACGACCGCAACAGCGCCAAGCACGTCGTGATCATCTACCAAGGCGGGCTGAGCCTACCCGATCGCGAATACTACTTCGACCCCGAATTGGATAGCACACGCATTGCCTTTGTGGGCCATACCGCGAGGATGTTTGAAATCATGGGTTACGATCCCGCCATCGCGCAGACCGTTGCCCAGCAGAACCTCGTTTTGGAGACCGCCATCGCCAAGGCTTCGCGCAAGATGGAAGACACCCGCGATCCGATCAAGAACTACAACAAGCTCACATTCAAGCAGCTCCAAGAGCGCATGCCGGCCTTCAACTGGGCAGCCTTTTGTACCGCCACAGGATTGCCAGCGGTCGACAGCGTCGTGGTCGGTCAGCCGGAATTCCTCTCAACCGTGAATGGGATGCTCAAAAGCTTCACCCTCGTGAACTGGAAGAATTACCTGAAATTTCAATTGCTCACGAGCTACGCCCCCTACCTCGACGACAAGACCTACGCAGAGGTCTTTGGCTTCTACAGCACCACGCTCAATGGCGTTAAGGTGATGAAACCGCGCTGGAAACGCGTCGTGGCACGCACCGACGATGCCCTCGGCGAGTTGGTCGGGCAGGTGTATGTCGATGAGTATTTGCCCAAGGGCACCAAGGAAAAATTGCTCGAAATCGGCAACGCCATCAAAGACGTCTATGCCGAGCGCATCGAGAAGCTCGAGTGGATGAGCGCGGCGACCAAGGCCAAGGCCCAGGAGAAATTGGCGGGCATCGTGATGAAGGTCGGTTATCCAGACAAATGGAAAGACCTGAGCAGCATGGCCATCAACCGCGCTTCGTACGTCGAGAGCAATGTGAATGCGAATGTCTGGCAGTACCGCTACATGATCCAGAAGTTTGGCAAGCCGGTCGACAGGGCGGAATGGAACATGCAGCCCCAATACTACAACGCCTATTACAGCCCCAGCAACAACGAGATCGTGGTGCCCGGCTGCAACATCATGGTGCCCGGCTACGAAGGCAAGATGGCCGACGACGCCATCCTCTATTCGATCATCGGCGGCTCTACATTCGGGCACGAGATCACGCACGGCTTTGATGACCAAGGAAGTAAGTACGACAAATATGGGAACCTGAGCGACTGGTGGACCAAGGAGGACAACGACAAATTCTTCGCCAAGACCAAGATGATCGTCGCGCAGTTCAATGAATACGTCGCGGTCGACACCCTGCACGTGAACGGCGAAATCACCCAAGGCGAGAACATCGCCGACCTCGGCGGCATCATCATGGGTTATGAAGCCTTCAAGCGCACCGAGCAATACAAAAAAGGCGAGAAAATCGCCGGCCTCACGCCCGATCAGCGCTTTTTCCTCGGCTACGCCCTCGCCTGGATGATCAATGAGCGCCCCGAGTCGATCGCCAACAAAGTGCGCAGCGACGTGCACTCGCCCGCCAAGCAGCGCGTGATCGGCCCATTGAGCAACATGCCAGAGTTCTACGCCACATTTGGCATCAAGGCTGGCGACGCTATGTGGCGCCCCGACAGCCTGCGCGTCGTGATCTGGTAAGGTTCCCGTGCCCGATTGACGCGGCCTACACTGTGGCGAACTTTTTTTTGTGCAACAGCTTGTAGATCGAAACAAATGACCGTACTTAGTGTTTATGTGACACTTAGTGCGGTCATTAAGAATTCGGGTATGAGAAAAAGTCTTTCCATTTTATTGCTTCTTGTCTGCGGCACCATGGCACAGCTATTGGCGCAGGTGGTCACTTGTACGCCGGCCTTTCCACTGGCGAGCGACTCGGTCGAGATCATTTTTGATGCCTCGCAAGGGAATGCGGCCCTCAACAACAACCCCGGACCGATCTATGCCCACACGGGCGTGGTCACCAATCTGAGCGCAACCGGCACCTCATGGCTATATGTTCAAGGCAATTGGGGCACGGCCGACCCGACGGTGCTCATGACCAGCCTGGGCAACAACCGCTGGCGCATGAAGTACCACATGCGCAATTTCTATGGTGTGCCGCCGGGCGAGACCATCCTCAAGATGGCTTTTGTGTTTCGCAACGCGGCCGGATCCATCGTGGGCCGCAATGCCGACGGCTCAGACATCTTTTACAACGTCTCCCAAAACACCCTCCTCAACGTAGCCTTCACCAACCCGACTGTGATCTCCATGGTCGCATCGCAAGGCGCACCCATCAACACGGCTGCGACCGCCTCGGCGAGTGCAGCACTGACGCTCACCGACAACGGCACGCAGATCTACAGCACCAACGCCGCCTCCTTCACGCACATGATGTTTGCGGGCGCAGTCGGCAACCATACCGTCATCGTGACGGCCGACGATGGCACGACCATCGCCCGTGACACGTTTCATTATGCCGTGAACCCTGCGCCCACGGTCGCAGCGCTTCCCGCAGGCACCCTGCGCGGCCTCACGCGCGTGAATGCGACCAAGATGCGCCTCACGCTCGATGCACCCGGCAAGACCTATGTCTAC
>JANMIM010001040.1:0-3747 GCA_031375795.1 Bacteroidota bacterium | reverse complement strand
CGTAGTCGTATTCGTAGCCCAGGTCGGTGAGTTTGTCGCCCTTCAGCAGGGCGACCTTGTGCAATGCAAAGCCCTTGGCATCCAACTCCAGCAAGTCGGTGGTCGCAAACCACGGGTGCATGGTGAGCGTCGCCTGGCCTTGCATTTGCTCCTGGTCCCAATCAAAGGCGACGTGCAATTCTGTATGGATGAGGTCAAATGCCTTGGTTGTCGACCCTCGGTAGGGATATTGGGTGGTTGGCGGTGTGGCTTTGGCGGACTCCGTGGCCACGTGGTCGTCGCCTGTAAAGACGCCCTTGCGAGGACGGGGCTTGCATCCAGCCAGCACGACCAATGCGAGGATCAAAAGGATGAAGCGGCTTTTCATTTGGGAATACAGTTAAAAATCGGCAATTTTCCGCCGCAAAGGTGAGGATTCTCCTTGTATTCACAAAGTAAAGGGACACGCTGATGTTTGAAGCAAAGGTCAATGGCGAGCATGTTTTTGAGGTGGTACTCAATGGCAAGGACTATGCACTCGACGGCTCGCCCGCCGAGGTGGATGTGCAGCGGCTGAACGAGCACTCGTTTCAAGTGCTCTACAAGGGGGCTTCGCACACGGTGCACATCGTGTCTGTGGACCATGAAGCCAAGACGGTGGTACTCAAGGTCGATGGCAAGCGGGCCGAGGTCAACCTGAGCAATGAGATGGATCGCCTGCTCAAGAAACTGGGCTTGGAAAACGTGGGCGCGGCCAAGGTGAGCGACATCAAGGCGCCGATGCCGGGGCTCATCCACTCGATCAAGGTGGCCGAGGGCCAGAAGGTTTCCAAGGGTGAGGCACTGCTGATCTTGGAAGCCATGAAAATGGAAAACGTCATCAAGGCGACAGCCGACGGCACTGTCGGCAAGGTGTTTGTGGTCCAGGGCCAAACCGTGGACAAGGGCACGGTGATGATTTCGATCCTGTAAATCATTGTGCCGGCAACGCTAGCTGCTTTGAAGATTCTGGATTAATTTTCAGACTTGTACACCATCCTTCTCGACGACCATGAGTGGAACGATTTTTCTGGCTGGCATCCTGCAGTTTCAAAGCCGCGCTCGATTTGAGGAAGCGCTGGAAGCCTTGCGCACCGAGGAAACCTATTCCGAGCAGAGCTCGCTCGTGCCTGTGTTTCAATCCTCGATGGTCAGCGACACCCTGCTCGTGCTGCGCCACCATGCGACGCAATCGGCTACATTTTACGACCGGCTCATGGGCGAGGCCTACCTGCTGTCTGAGTTTGCGGGTCGCGGTTACCTGGCGGGCGTGGTGCGCGACGGCCGCGTGCGCGTGCAGGTGGCGATGGCAGCGATGAGCTATCCCGTCGTCGACGACTACCGTGCAACGGCCGACCCAGAGGCTGCCAGCGACTATTTGCCCCGCCTCAGCAACCAAAAATTTGTGTACCGCTACCGCTCAGAGGGCCGCGAGGCCGAAGTGGCCTGGGTGTCGCGCAGCAGCCCACATGGCAAATATGACTATGTCTCCTTTCCCCATGAGGGCAGCACCGACCCCTTCAACGATTGGTGGGACGGCCACTATTTCTTGAAGGCAGGGCCCAAGTGGTTCAGTGTGACCACCGACCTCGATGCTCAAGCCCTGAGCGACCCCGCCCAAGAAGAGATCCAGCTCATCTTGGATGGCAGCGCCCAGCCGGGTCAAACCTATTTTTGTTACGTGCCCGGCACCGAGAGCTTCAGGCTGTACACCCACGAGGGCTTCGAGGACATCGAGACGCCCCATGCGGAGTATCTCAGGTGCATGAAAGTGCGGGTGGACCTCTATTTTTTGCCCACAGAAGAGGCTCGGTATGCTGGGGATGAAACCGAAAAAGCCTTCAAGAAGGTCACTACGACCTATTATTTTGGCAAGGGAGCTGGGTTGGTGAAGCTGATCTTTGAGGACGGCGACCTCGCCTTGAGCCGCATCGAGGCAGGTGCCTTGGAGGAAACACCGCCTGCCGCACCTTTGCATTCCCCCACCTCCCCCGCAGTGTCAGCCCCACGCCCCAACAATCCCGGCCGCAAGCCTTGGTGGAAGTTTTGGTGATGCCACGATTGCATAGCCATGGGCTTTCGCGCTGGCTGGCAACCTCAAGGCCCATTCGCAACGCCACATTTTAGGCATTTGCAGAAATTGTTGCGGTCGCAGGGTGCATGCACGCCCAATGGTTCTGCGAAATTTGTATCTTGGGCTTTGCAATCGCTATGGAACCTGGACGTGCTACCAATACACCGCCTCCGTTTCAGGAGGGCTGGTGCGGACTCTGGAAAGACCCGTCTGGCAAGTGCATGTTCATTCGGCGGGAGTTCACGGGGCGCTTGCAGGTGAGCTTCACCTCAGGGATTCAAGGGTCTTTTTTTCCGCTTACGACCAGCGCCATCGGTATCACGCGTCACCTGCCGGGTGTGTACATCATTGATGGCTACGGGGTTCCGGCGTTGCAAATCGACATTGGAAATTTGCAGTTTGGCCCGCGCTACGACATCCATTTCATTTATGGCGAGGGCGACCGCTTGCGCCCTGCTGAGCCTTGGGACATTGTGAGTGGCATCATCGCGCGGCCACAGCTCGCGCTGGGCTGGCATGCCGAGAACCAAGAGCATCCTGAGCTGGCGTGGGCGTATCCTTTGAGCAATTATTGGAAGGCGGATGAGGAGGAGATGCGGTTTCGGGCTTTTCATGGGTGGTGAGGGAGTGAAAAGTGAGGGAGTGAAAAGTGAAAAGTGGGGAAGTGAAAAGTGGGCAGGTAGCAGGTGACGGCTTGAGTCGTTGGGGGTATGGGGGCTTTGCGGTTCTTTGCGGACGGCGCCGGTCTCGCCGCGTGCCGCTCATGAGCGGGGAGCATCGTCGAGGGGCGGTTTCATTTTGAGCGGATTGGGTGGAGCTCCTTAGGGGTGGTTTTGGGGGGCTGGGCGATCAATCTTTTGACCATGGAGATCACTTGGGCTGATTTTTGGGATTTGTGTCGGGATATTTTGCTTCCTGAGTCGGCGACGCTGATCTGGAGCGTGGTTTTGTTTGGTTTTGTGGGATTTGTGGTCGCCGTGGCCCTGCTGGCTTTGGGGCAGAAGTACAAGGTCTTCACCCGTTCACAGAAGCATTACAACTGGGCGGTGAAGCTCTACATTCCATTGATCCTGCTGGGGACGATCTATTTTGGCTTGCAGATCGGGCTGTTTCGTGGCATTTACAAGGTCATGGACCACGAGGCCGAGCGCATCACGGAGGGCATTTATTCACAGACCGTCGACCGCCTTTTTGCCACGCAGAAGGAGAAGAATGCCTATTTCGACTTGCTCAAGGTTGCCTTGGCGACCTACGACGCGTCGAGCACCTCATTTGCCGACACCCTCAAGCAAAACATCATGGACCGGCAGACGGGCGTCGGGCTCATCGACCAAGCCAAAAACAAGGTCTCGGCATATCTGATCGACACCTACAAGGACGACATCTTCAATGCCATCGTGGCGGCGGTGATCTCTGAGGCCTCCAAAAAAGGTGGCGAACCGCTAGAAATGTCGTGGTCTGAGTCCAAAAGGATGATCGAAGTGCTGCAACAGGCCGACGTCGCCGACCTGGAAATCGCCATCGAACGCAAAATCACCGAGCTGCAACAGCGCCTCTTCAGGTCCCAATACAATGGCGTGCGCAATTCCTCGCTGCTCACGTGGTTTTTGGTGGTGCTGCTGTTGCCGATGGTGGAATGGCTGGTCTATCTCAAG
>JANMIM010001037.1:0-2552 GCA_031375795.1 Bacteroidota bacterium | reverse complement strand
GAGGTGGTGTGCAAAGTCGAGAAAGAGGGTTTGGGAAAATTCGGGATCGGTGCTCTCCTTGAAATCCCAGAGGGCGCCGTCGACCTTGCGACGGTTCCAGATCATGGTCTCCATGGTGCTGCGTGTCGTGATGGTCTCCTCTGGCGCTGCGCGTCGGGCCCCAAAGATGCGGATCAAGATGATGATGACCAGGAGCGGTATGCCGACTTGCGGATACTCGAACAGCAAGATGAAAATGCCGAGGCTGTCTCCGCCACTTCCTCCGCTGCCACCGCCTCCGCCCCATGAACCGCCGCCGCTTCCTCCCGACGAACTGCTGCCGCCAGAGTAGGAGTGTCCGCCTCCAGGTCGCGCGATGAGGTCAGGGGGCAACAGCAGGAGCCCCAAGAGAAGCAGCAAAGGCATGAGCCGCCAAAGCGTGAGCAGACCTTTTTTCAGTCGATCCATAGCTCGTCGGGCAATTCGTTGATCGGGTGGGTGTCTGGCGGGATGTATTTGGCAAATACATCCTTGCATTCATCGAGCAGGTTGAGCATGATCTGTGCCGGATCATCTGACTTGAAAACCGTGTTGAATTTGGCTTCCATCGCATCGAGCTCGTCGGGCGGCACCATCTCCGAGACGCCCTTGTCGGGGACGAGTTTCACCTTGCGCTCCAGCCAGCAAATGAGCAGGAGCACGCCTACCCGGGCACGCGTCTCGTAGATGCGGGCCTTTTGGAACGTAGCGCTTGCGCGCATGTCGGTGCGACGAGACAGTTCCTTCTTGCCGACCAGCAACCGCAGCAGGGTTGGGAAAACCCACATCAACCCGGCACCGACGAGCCCCGTGCCGACCGTCTCGCCATAGATATAGACATACCAGAACTCGGTCGGCAAAAACATCATCGAGGTCAATACCAAGAAGGCCAGGATGATCCCGACGCCCATGTAGTACTCGGTATAGCGTGCAGCACGGGGCAAGATCGCCACGACCAACTCCACGCCCGAGGCATTCTCGATCGTCTCGACCTTTTTGCGCAGGTCGTTCCGAAAGCTGATGTCAAATTTCCGCATGTTGTTCTTCCACCTTGTCCAAAGATAGTCCAATTGAAGTTTGAAATTCAAGCAGATGGCGAAAAGTTTCGCATCCACGCGCATTCCTTGATTTTTTTCGCCCGCACTTGGGCTCCTACACAAGCATACTGAACCGCTTGTGAGATGAATTTTGCGCCGTCAGGATCCTCCGCCATGCGATGGGTTCCCTGGTCCTCGTCACCAATGACCAAGCGCCACGACCCTGGCCCCCATGGCCGGGATCAGCATTTTGATTCCATTGGCCTCTGGGAAAAGCAGGGAATACGGATTCTTGCCTTTGGTGCCGGGCGCCATTTCGGGGATCTTGAACAGCATCTCCTTGAGCTCG
Source organism: Bacteroidota bacterium (assembly GCA_031375795.1). Classification (GTDB taxonomy): domain Bacteria; phylum Bacteroidota; class Bacteroidia; order J057; family JADKCL01; genus JADKCL01. The sequence continues at coordinate 1,148 of JANMIM010001037.1, read as the reverse complement.
ACGCTGGCATATTCCTCACGCTTGATTTGACGCCACAAGGCTTCGTCAAAAGGCAGCAGCACCTCGATTTCTTCTGTCGGGCTGAAATTGACTGCCACGACCAATGGACTGGCGCTTCCATCGGATGAATCGAAACGGATGAACGCATAAACATGCGGATTCACCGTCGGGAACACGATGCGTTGGCCCAATGCAATCGCTGGCGTCTTGGTCAATTTGAGAAGCTGGGTATAAAATTCCCTCAATTCCTTCTGGCTGGAATCCAATCCGCCGCCGTCACATTTGCCGCCATTGTACCAAGCCTGGTGCGCGAGCACGCCCCAGTAATCAAAAATTGTCGTGCGTCCGTCTTCGCCACCGAAGCCTTCGGCACCTTCGCCTTTCTCGTCCGATTCCTGGCCATTGTAGATGAGCACCGGTCCCGTACCCAGCAATGCCGTGACCGTCATCCCCGGAATTGCAGCACGGGCATCGCCCGCAAAGTCCTTGGACGCTATGCGTTGCTCATCGTGATTCTCCAAGAAACGCAGCATGTTGCCGTCGATGCTGTCGCTCTGCCCGAGTGCCTCGGTGATGCCCTCGACCTTCGCCTCGGCATTGCCAGCCATGAGCGGACGGATTTTGTCATACACGCCAACCTTGTCGTAGAGATAGTCAAATCCGCCTCGCGCCACATAGTCGTGGTAGATGGCAGGGTTGTAGATCTCGGCGATGAAGATGACATTGGGATATTTTTCCTTGACACGCCTGATTCCATATTCCCAGAACTCGACGGGCACCATCTCGGCCATGTCGCAGCGGAATCCATCGACGCCTTTGCCTGCCCAGTAAAGCAAGATGTCGCTCATCTTCGTCCAAGTGCTAGGGATCGGGTCGAAATGCTTGGGTTGATCGGGGGCCTGCATGTCCACGCCATAGTTGAGCTTGGCGGTCTCAAACCAGTCATCGACCGAGGGTTTTTCGCTGAATACATTGTTGCCGGTGGCCTTGGCGGGGTTTTCTGCGAATTTTCTGTCTTCCTGAGGGGCCTTTTCCTGGCCAATCGGATCGTATTTGGGCACGATGAATGCCTTGCCGGGGAGGTAATAAAAATTGTTGTTGGGGGCGAAGGCCAGCTGGGTGTCGTCGCCCTCGCCTAGGTCCTGGAC
>JANMIM010000983.1:0-3312 GCA_031375795.1 Bacteroidota bacterium | reverse complement strand
CCTGAAAGTTCGGAGGAGGTTGAGTAGGTACCATGGTCGAGGCGATGCCTGATTCAGGTTCCATCCAAATCCTTCCTCTTGGGTGATTCCTCCGCGCCATCGTGACTGCCCTCGTAACGACAGTACTTCATGGCCGCTGGTAGGATTTTTTTCTCATCCGGATCTTCAAATCAATTGGAAGCCACCCAAAATTCACTAATTTGAACATGAAAATTCCGATGGGGAATTGAGCAACCGATCATGCGCGTTCGTCTGAGTGGCGTCCTTGTATTTTTTATCTTCCTGACGGCGATTGGCAACCGAGTCTCCGCGCAGTCCGATGCGGGTACCGACAGCATCCGCACCCGTCTGGTCGTGGGTGCCCGGGCGCATTACGGCTTTGTGCTGATCCACTCCTATGCCTTGGATCCTGTGCGGCACACATTTCCTTGGGGGACCGAACTCGATTTTGGGAAACAGTTCTTGAGCAAGCGCGCTTGGGATTTTTGCAACTGCTACCCGCGCGTCGGTGCGGCACTCACTTACTGGAATTATGGCAGCGACATTCTGGGCCATGGCGTCACGGGGATGTGGTATGTGGAACCCGTGTTTTTGACACGTCATCGCCTCAACCTCGGCATACGCCTCGGCAGTGGCATTTCCTATCAGACAAATCCCTACGACTCCATCGGCAACCCCAACAACCTCGCCTATTCCTTGCCCATCAACATCCCTGTCGCGATCGGGCTGGCCTTGAATTTTCGGGTCAATCCCCATTGGAGCCTGCGCTTGGCGGGCAATTTCAACCATGTGAGCAACGGCGGCCTGGCATTGCCCAACAAAGGCATCAACTACCCGACACTGAGCTTGGGGGCAGACTATGCGCCGCAGGGCATCGACTTTGTGGCGCGGGCCAAGAACATGGACAAATCCCCTCCTGACCCGCGCCTGCGCTTCTATGCGGGCCTTGGGGGCACGCTCAAGCGAGCCGGTGCCGCAGATACGCGCCAAAACGGCGTGTGGGGCATCTGGGCGCAGGGTGTCTATTACCTGGGTCGATGGAGCGGGCTCAATCTGGGGCTGGAGTGGATCAACGATGGCGCCCGCCGGCTCAAGATGCAGCGGGAGAACATTCCCGGGAGCCATGAGCGTGGCGGCCTCCTTGTCGGCCATCAGTTCTTGCTGGGCAGGGTCGTCTTCTCGCAGCAACTGGGCATCTATTTTTTCGACCAATTCAAGCTCAACGACCCTCTCTATCAGCGCTATGGACTGGGATTGCACATCACCAAGCGCCTATTTGCGGGCTTCAATCTCAAGACGCATCGCCATGTCGCCGATCTGCTGGAACTGCGGCTAGCTTGGGGCTTGTGGCGCAACTAGCGGGCGTCGCTGCTGAGGGACCCTTCCTTATATGCTTTGTAATCAATGGATTGACACAAACCCTGGTGCTCCCAAGTTCATTCGGATCTGATGGAAGACGGGCTTGGACCTGCGACGACCTGCATTTGCATCGCTAGGAATTTCGGGCGAGGATGGTGACATTTGGTTGTAGATTACCCTGCCATGTCACCCGATGAATCCCTAGACGCACCTCGCACAGTTGAGCCAAAGGCGCTTTGGAAACGCCTTCTTTGGATTCCAATGTTGCTCACATGGGCAGTTTTGGTCGTGGTATTGGTGCGCACGGCCTGGGTGGGCGACGATGCCTACATCACATTTCGCACGGTGGACAATTTCGTGCGCGGCTATGGCCTGCGCTTCAACATTGCGGAGCGCGTGCAAGCCTACACGCATCCTCTGTGGATGCTGCTGCACATACCCTTTCAATTCATTTTTCACAATCCCTACTGGACGACGCTGGCGCTCTCATTTGCCTTCACGATGGGCAGCCTGCTGGTGATGGCGCGGTCTTGGAAATCGTCGACGGGCTGGCTGCTGCTCCCGATCGTGGTGATTGCCTCCAAGGCTTTTGTGGACTATTCCTCTTCAGGTCTCGAGAATCCGCTCACGCACTTTTTGTTGGCCATTTTCCTCGTGACGGCTTGGCGCAGGGCACATGATCGCCGACACATCTTGCTCCTGTCCCTGATCGCCAGTGCATTGCTGCTCAACCGCATGGATACCCTCCTCTTGGTGGGCCCGACGCTGGCGATCACGTTTTGGAATCAGCGTCCACACAACTTGCGCGAATGGGGAAGCATCGTCGGCCATGTCGGTCTGGGCCTGCTGCCCTTCCTGCTTTGGGAGGCATTCTCCTTGTTCTACTATGGCTATCCATTTCCCAATACCGCCTATGCCAAACTCGCCACGGGCATCCCGCGAGCTGAGTTATGGAAAATGGGCTGGCAATATTTCCGGGACTCATTTGCGAGAAGGGATCCTGTGACGCTGCCGATCACGGCCTTGGGGCTCGCCGTGGGCCTACTCCAGCGCAAACACTGGCCGTTGGTGATCGGAATCGCCCTCTATTTGGTCTATGTGGGCCGCATCGGCGGGGATTTCATGAGCGGGCGTTTCTTCACGGCTCCCTTTTTCATCGCCTTGTGGATCTTGGGGCATTCGATGTGTGAGAGATGGTGGCTGGGTATGCCAGTCGCCGCGGCCTTCACCATTGCAGGACTCATGGCTCCAGCCCCGGCGCTGTTGAGCGGAGCTGACTTTGGCGTGGGAATGAAAAAGATATTTGGGCCGACCGGCATCGCCGACGAACGGGCCTTCTATTACCCGGGCACGGGTATGTTGCATGCATTGGAGGGGAAGGCAATTCCCGATTTCTTCTTGATCGATGAAGGCAAGAAGTGGGCCGCATGGCACACGAAGGTGGCCAATGTGGGGGCGATCGGCATGACCGGGTATTATGCTGGCCCCGAGGTCCACATTCTGGATCAATTTGCGCTGGCAGACCCGCTGTTTGCACGGATGCCATGCCTTTTTTCCTCCGAACATCGACCTGGTCACTACATGCGCCCGATGGTGCAAGGCTACGTGTCCAGCATCGAGAACGATGGCAATTGGATCAATAACCCCGATGCCTGGGATTGGTACGAAAAAATACGTCTGCTCACGCGGGCACCCTTGCTGGACACCGATCGCCTCACACTGATCTGGCGGATGAACGTGGGAATTTCCAAGCCCCGTGACCTCTCGTTTTATGCGATGCCCACCGACACGGTCGTGCAACTCCCCGTGATCGACAGCCTGAATTTCAACCTTACCGACAACATGGGAGCGCATTTCATCCTGCCTGCCGCACCTGTGGATTCCTTTGCGCTCACCTATGGCCCCAAGGGAGGCGGATCGATCTTTGTCGGCTGGCTGGTCGACGGCAAGCCG
>JANMIM010000970.1:0-13569 GCA_031375795.1 Bacteroidota bacterium | reverse complement strand
GGGCTTGCGCACCTTGCTGGATTTTTCAGTGGAACCATAAGCCGATCCGTTTCTGGCGATGACCATGGTGCGCACGGCCCCGACATAGTTGGGCATCATGAACGTGTGCTTCTTGGTTTCGCCGGGCTTGAGGACAAACGGCCCCATGAATTTCACGACGGGTCTGAAGCGGTTTTGTTTGCTGCCTTCCTTGGGGGCCATGCCGTCGTCACCACCGATGCCGAGCAGCTTGGTGAGGTCGGCGCCATAGGCTCCGATGACTTTGTCATAGAGGTCCCAGGTCTTGACGTCGAGCGCCTCGCGGGCATAGAAGCTTTTCCATGGATCGGGCGTCTCAAAGCGGGTGAGGTCGAGGAGTCCCTCGTCGACCACGGCGACGGTGTAGGTCATGGTTTGCCCTGTTGTCTCGCTCACGCCGATGTCCACGCGGCCCATGGGCTCGAGCACCTCGGCAATGGTGATCTTGGGCTTGAGTTCGGTCTTGGGATCGGTGATCTCGATGGGGATCACGCCATACATGCGCATCGGCAGGTCGTTTACGGTCTGCGCGTGGGGCTGGATCAGGCTCACGTGGGCGTAAATGTTAGGTGCCATCTCGGGTGTGGCGGGGAATGTATAGGTGGCGGCGTCCATGCCATTGCCCTCGACCCAGTGGGTGGCGATGACCTTGGCGCCCGACTCGAGGCTCACCAATGCGCGGCCGGTCTTGCCGGTCGGGATCGTGAGCGACACATTCTCACCGACCTTGTACTTGTCTTTGTCGGCGCTGAATGTGAGCATGGTCGCTCCACCGGGATTGTCCTTTTGTGCGCGGCCAGCCCAGCCCGGCCAGTCGATGTACACCACCTGACCCGTGCAATGTCCGCCCTCGTCACAGGCACGCACCATGTAGCGGCCCCATGCAGGGTATTTGACGTTGAATTTCCAGGTGCCCTCGCCATTGCGCACGGTGATCTGCTCCTTGGCGACTTCCTCTTGGTAAAATTTCTCGTTGTAGGTCGTCTCGCTGTTGGCGGTCTGGTCCCACCACCATTTCCAATCGAGCTTGTACAGGGCCATGTCCACCTTGCGGTCGCCCTTGGCATTGCCGTCGGCGTCCACGGTCACGACCTGCACCTTGTGGTCGGTGTCGGTGAGGATCATGCCCCGCGCCTTGTCGCCCTTGGGAAGCCTGATGCCTACAAAGCGGTCGTAGGGGTAGTAGGGCAATGAGAAACGGTCGGTGGAGAATGCGCCGCCGGGTTCGAAGACCTTGGTCACGAAGTTGGCGTTGAGCATGCCGGCCGGGTTGCCGCCCAGCTCGACCTTGAGCGGGACCTTGGCCATGCCATTCTCATCCACCGTGCCCTCAAACACTGTCTGCCGCTCGCCTTCAAATTGCCGGATGGGATCGTCAAACTCAAAGTCTGCGTAGCGCTTGAAACTGGTCGACGCTGCCGTGAGGCTCACGCTCACGTCTGCCTTGAGGTTTTTGGCCACGGCGCCGTGCAGCCAAGTCACCTCCAGGTCGCCGAGCATGTCTGCCATTTCGCTGGAGAGGAATTCCTTCCCAAAGTCGATCTTGATCTTGAGACGGTTGGGGGTCACGGTCTCGACCTTGAGGGTCTTGTCAAATGTCGCCCCGCCGATGTCCACGTGCAGGTTGTAGTTGCCCGTGGGTGCATTGTCGGCCGTGGAGGTCTGGTAGGTGTACACGCCGTTGAGGTGATTGGTCTTCACAGTCTTGTTCACCATTTGTCCCAGGGGATTGGTGAGGGTGAATGTGACCGGGTGGTCGGCCGGCAAGGAGGCCAATTCGTCCTCGAGCATGAAGGTCGTGAAGATCGAGTCGCCGGGGCGCCACACGCCACGCTCGCCGTAGATGAATCCTTTCACGCCCCTGAAGTAGCGCTGGCCAGAGATGTCAAATTTGCTGAGGGAGAGGGCGTAGCCGTCGCCGAGCTTGAGGTAGCCACGCTGGTTGCCCTGCTTGGCGACGATCACAAAGGGCACGATGTCGACATCGGCGGTGGCGATGCCTTCGCTGTTGGTCGAGATGCGCTTGAGGACCTGCTGCTGGAAATCGTAGATTTCCAGGTCCACGCCCGAGAGTGGCTCGGTGGTCTTGAGATCGTTGACGGCGATGGTCATGGTGCCGTCTGTGCCGCGCTTGGCGATGATGCCCAAGTCACTGGCGAGCACGTTGCGGGAAGCTGAACGGCTCTGGTAGGTGTAGTAGGCCTTGTGGCAAGGGTTGTCGCGGTTGTCCCAGGTGTCGCCATAGTCGCTGTCTTCGTAGTATTCCCAGAAGCTGTTTTCATCGCCGTTGTCGTCTTGCCATGCGCCCTCCTCTGGCTGGGGCTTCTTGGCGGGTTCGTCGGTGGCTGCTTCGGGCTCGCCCTCGCAGGTGTAGAGCGAGTGCGCCTGTGTGAAGTCGACCTTCACACGGTAGATGGCACCGGGCTCGGGGTTGATGAGGGGTCCCAGGTCCACGACGTGGCGGTTCCACTGGTGTAGGTTCAGGGACTTGTCGCCATCGAGGCGCACGGTGCTGCGGTGCACGACCTTGCCCACGCGCTGCAATTCACGGTCGCCTTCGAGATCGTTGACTTGGAGGAATTGGAGGATGTTTTTTTCATAGATCTTGGTGATCTCGAGGTCCACGGCCTTGAGACTCACGGACTCAAATGCAAATGGCAGCGCCGTGCCGGCGCGGGGCAGGATGTTGCCATTGCCCGTGATGCGCACCTGCGGCTTGAGCTCCTCAAATTGCAGGTCGAAGGTCTTGCGCACTGCGAGCTTGTGCCCGAGGATGTTTTGCACGCCGGGAGAAACGATCAGGGTGTGTTCGCCGACGGTGCGCACGGTCGGGAACACCTTCACATCGTTGCCCTCGACCGTGAAGCGCAGCTTGAGGTCGTCGATTTGGATGAGGCCATTGAGGTCTTGCGACTTGCGGATCGGGTCGCTGAAGGTCAGCTGCACATATTGGTCGGGATTGTTGACGGTCGTGAATTCCGTGATCGTGAATTCGCCCAGTGCCGGAATGCGCACCTCTTGCTTGCCTTCCTTCTCCACATTCATCGCATCCCCGTCCCAGGACAGTTGCACCATGGAGGCGGTGCTTCCGCGCTTGAGGCTGTCGACGCGGAATGTATGCTCGCGCCCATCGACGCCGTGGGACCATTTCACATGGAATGATTTGTCGTCCTGCTCCACACGCAGCACTTGCTCGACCAGCTCTGGAAATTCATAGTCGGCTGTGGTGACCGTGCCATTGAGCGCCTGCCAGATGAGCTTTTGCTTGTCGATGGTCTCGACGCCGAGCACATTCACCTCAAAATTTTGTTTCTCCGTCTCGAATTGGAAGTTGAATTCCTGCAGCTTCTCCTCCAAGCCCGAGACATATTTCCCCAGCTCAAATGTGGCCTTGTAGAAATGGTCGGATGCCAAGGGCTTGCTCGGCTCAAACTGGATCGTGCGTTCGTCGGTCCACACGGCCTTGCCCTCGATGGCTGGATCAAAGGAAAAGGGGGACTCGGCGAGGGTCACGCCGACCTGCTCGGGCTTCACGCCGTTGTCGTTGAGCCTGACTTTGATCGTGGACTGTCGGGAGACCTTGCCGGTTGTAAATGCGCCGATGTAGGGCGCAAAGGCTTCGTCAAATTTGTAATCGCGGGGTTCTTGCTTGTTGCTGCAGGCCACCAGGAAGAGTAGCGGGAGCCATGCAAACAGTGTTTTTGTCAACAGGAGGGATTTGGGGATTTTCATGTGCATAGGTGAATTTCGGAGAAGGCGATAGATACAATTGTGTTCTAAATATACCTCTATTTGGCGGGGAATGTTGGGCTGAGAAATATCAAAAATGAGACAAGTTTTTATGATTTTTGGACAGATTTGCGGGGTTTGGGCCGGGTGTTTGCCTGGATTTTATTCGAAGCCTATCTGCAAACTCAGCATTTGTGCAAACAGGGCGGGCAAGATTTGTCCCGAGATATGAGGAATGCGATCGCTGATGTTGGTGAGGCCTTGCACGAGCCGCAATTCGGGTGAGAGGCTCACTTTGCCGATCACCACATCAAAGCCCACGCCAGCCACCAATCCGCAAGCCAATCGAGACCGCGCCGCAAAGGGACTTGCTTTGGGACCCAAGACGATGGTCGGCTGCAAGCCCGCCTGAAACCATGGCCTGAGCCTTTGAACCCGGCTTTTTTGGACCTGGACCAAGAGGGGAAAATTCAAGGTGTAGCTTTCCAGACGGGAGCTCGGTTCCAAGGGAAAGCTACCGGTGACAGGCTTCCGGATGATCCTGTAATTGAAATTGGCAAAGCATGCGCTGGGCAGCAATCGTAGACGCACATGGGTGCTGAGTGCAACATTGAGGCTGAATCCAATCTCCAAGCCGACTTTTTGGCGGTCATTTCGCAAGAGGTAGTTGGCTTCGTCGAGGTTCCCGTGAGCTAGTCGCGTCACGTTGAGCCCGTCGATCAGCCCCAAGGTAAATTTGGGTGTGGCCAATGAGTCGCCTTGTGCGCAGACCCGCGGTGCCAGGCCAGCAAGCAACGACAACGGCAGCCACAAAAGTCTCAACCATGAATTGCATTTGGCACGAGCGCCACCAAACATCGACATCATGCCCCAAGATAGAGGATCGACAGGACAGGTGCTGTCCCAAAAGGAATGCATGACAAAAGGTAGTAGGTAGAAGGGAGTAGGTCAGGCGCAAGGACCTGCTACCTACTACCTGCTCCCTCCTCCGTCTGGCTACCCAATCACCACCGACGTCATCGACAACGAGCCGCCCATCGGCACGTCGTTGAAGAATGCGAGGGAGTCGGCCCGCGCCTGCGTACCGAGCACGTAGAGCAATGGGAGGTAATGCTCGGGCGTCGGGATGGCGAGCATGGCCGACTTGCTCAGCGTCGAGTAGTCGATGAGCGCCTGATGGTTGCCCGAGAGGATGTTTTTTTTGATGGTCTCGCTGATCTCCGTGTTCCAATCGTAGGCGTAGGGCGCGTCCAAGCCGCGGTCCCAGGCGATCATGCCGAGGTTGTGTACGATGTTGCCGCTGCCGATGATCAAGACCCCCTTGCGGCGCAATTGTGCCAGCTCCTGCGCCAGTTCGTAGTGGTATTGGGCGGGCTTGGTGTAGTCGAGGCTGAGCTGCACGATGGGAATGTCGGCCTTGGGAAACATGTTGCGGGTCACGCTCCAGCAGCCGTGGTCCAGACCCCATGTGTTGTCTGGCGCGACTTCGGTCTTGTGGACTGCGGCCGTGGCCTCGTCTACGAGCCATTGGCTGCCCGGCGCGGGGTATTGCACGTCAAACAAGGCTTGCGGGAAGCCGCCAAAGTCGTGGATGGTCGGCGGCAATGCCTGCGCGGTGACCTTGGTGCCCTTGGTCTCCCAGTGCGCGGAGACCATGAGGATCGCCTTGGGCGCCGGCAGCTTGGCTGCGACGGCCTTCATTTCGCGCGAAAAGGCATTGTCTTCGATGGCATTCATGGGACTGCCATGGCCGACAAAGAGGGCGGGCAGCGCATCGGTCGCGTCCAAGTCGCCGAGCAATTGGTGGATGGCTTTTAGATTCATGGTGGCTCCGACGAGGGATGTGACCCCGGCGATCTTGAGAAATTGTTTTCTGTCCATGTGACAATCAGCAGCACGCACGCGGCTGCACTCCTTGCACGAAGTTACGGAAAAATAGATGTTGCGACATGTATTTTGTGCCTACCCAATTGACTTTGCGAACCTCTGTGGTTTTTCTTTACTAATCCAGACAACTTGTTGAAACTAGAACATTCCGCTAAATTGCCTTAGAATAATACGATCAATACCATGATGAAATGCTGGCTTATGGGTTCATTGTTGCTCCTATCCAACTTTTGCTTTGGGCAGGACTGGGAGAATGTCAAATTAGATGACAAAATTAGTTTGAGGCTTCCAAGTGGTTATCAAATGACTGATTCGGGAGGTGCCAAGATGTGGCTCGTTGGCACTGGAGCTTGTGCCTTTATCGTAAAGAAAATTCCCATTACCCCTGAAGTCGCACGGGAGACGGTTATTAAGAATGATGATCAGTTGCGCGCCATGTACCTCTATATGTTAGCTCAAATAACCGAAAGCGGAGAAAAAGTTCGCCATGGTGAAATTGATGAAATTCAAGGTCTTCTATCACTCAGAATAGAGTCTGAAGTACCCTATCCATCATACCAAATCATGATTCAGGAGACTTGGATGATCTATCTTTCAAGTGCCTCATATTCATTTTGTAGTGTAATGCCATTAGATTCCGAATTCACGGAAAAGCCTAAAGCTCAGAAGGAGGCATTCTTCTCAAGCATCAAGATTGCTGATGGCACGACGCGAGAAAATCAATACCAGATGTCTGGATTCTACTTCAAGATTGGAGAACTAATTGGCTCCATTGCTTTTTTTGTGACGATAGGTTTGATCATTGCCTTGGTGCTGTGGTTGCAACGCCGCAAGCGGAAACGAATTCAAAAAGAACTCCAAGCGCGCGAAGATGGATTTTAGTTCGCGAAAGCGGTCGAAACAAAGTCTGTCTTCCGCTCAGCGGTTTGGTCAGAACGCCGAGGCTACACTTGGCTCCCATACAAGTGGTGTTTCTAGCAGCAAGATGCCTCCGTTGCATCTTCGATTACAGTCGGCATGACACTCAAAACAAGGTCTGGATCCCGCTTTGGCTGCTAACAAAGGCTGCAAATCGCCGCATGACCTCGTAGAAGTCGTCGTATTTGGGGGTGGTCTTGAGCTTTTTCATCCAATCCTGTGGCAAGGCATCGTTGGGCACGACCACGCCGGCGATTTGTCCGGCGATCGAGCAATTGGTGTCGGTGTCACCGCCGGCGGCGACGATCTCCTTCATCATGGCTTGGATCCCGATGGTCGATGCCTGTTGCGCCGCAAAGAGGGCGAGCGGCACCGAGTCCACGACATAGCCGCTGCTCCCAAACTTCTTGCCGATGTCGCGGATGCGCAGGCCCGGCTGCTGCATGATCGCGTCGAGGCGGTCGCGCACGCGGGTGTCGGGCAGGAGCTTGATCACGGCAGGGATGAAATTCTGCTGGGTATTTTGGATGAGCCTGATCGCCCACACGACCGCGAGGGCGCCTACGTAGGCGTCGGCATTGTGGTGGGTGATGCGGCACACGTTTTCGATCATCTCACGGTCGGCGTCCTTTTTGGGGTCGAGGAGAAATGCCAGCGGGGCGATGCGCATGGCAGCGCCGTTGCCGGCGGCCATCTCGCCTTTTGAACCGACTTGGCTCCAATTTCCGCCACCCACCAATTCCACGAGCGCCTTCAGGGTCGATGCGCCGAGGCCCGTGAGCCTGCGGTCACGGTACCAGCGCCTGAACGTCTGCGCGAGGTGGTCTGGATCGACGGCCCCCTTTTCCATGATGGACTCGCAAGTGGCCATCGTGAGCTGGGTGTCGTCGGTAAAAAACCAGGGAGCATCGCCCGCCGGAATGTCTGATTGCTCGTATTTGCTCCCGTAAGCATCTCCCAACGCTCCGAGCAGCAGACAAGATTTTACCTTTTCATCCATTTTTTTCGCGCTTCAGTATGCCGTCATGTACCATGCGGCCAAACTAGGCTTCAAAAATAGAATGTGCGTCGGGAACCACATGGCCCATTTTTCCTCAAATCGTGGCGGGAGTGACCAGTTGTGTGGGCGATGGGGGGAATCAAACAAAAGCCTCGGCAGCACATCACGTACTGCCGAGGCTCCTAAAGTTTAAGGCAATCGCTTACTTGAGCTTCCTGGCGACTTCCGTCGTCTTGAATTGCTCGATCACGTCGCCCATCTCGATGTCGTTGTAATTGTCGATCTGCATACCGCAGTCAAAGCCACGCTTCACCTCACGCACGTCGTCCTTGAAGCGCTTGAGCGATGCCAAGCGACCTTGCTGGATGACAATGCCGTTGCGGATGAGCCTGATCGGATCCTTGCGGTTGATCTCGCCATCCACGACCATACAACCTGCGATGGTGCCGACCTTGGTGACCTTGAAGACTTCCCTGATCTCGGCGGTGCCGGTGATCTCTTCTTTCTTCTCGGGTGTGAGCAAGCCTTCGAGGGCGTCGCGCACTTGGTTGATCGCATCGTAGATGATGGAGTAGAGACGGATGTCGATGCCCTCTGTGTCGGCCAATTTCTTGGCGTTGATACTTGGACGCACCTGGAAGCCGATGATGATGGCGTCCGAAGCGGTCGCCAAAAGCACGTCGGCCTCGGTGATCTGACCCACCGCCTTGTGAATGACCTTGACGGCCACCTCGCCTTGGCTGAGCTTGAGCAAGGAGTCGCTGAGTGCCTCCACTGAGCCGTCCACGTCGCCCTTGACGATGATGTTGAGCTCGCGGAAGTCGCCAAGCGCCTTGCGGCGTGCCACTTCTTCCAGCGTAGGACGCTTCTGCTGGCGCAATTGCTGCTCACGGTAGAGCTCGCTACGGCGCACGGCGATGTCCTTGGCTTTGCGCTCGTCTTCATAGACGACGAAGCGGTCACCTGCCTGAGGCGTGCCTGCCAAACCAACCAATTGGACTGGCGTGGAGGGGCCGACTTTCTTGACACGTTTGCCGTGCTCGTCAGACATGGCCCTCACGCGACCGTAGTGTACGCCTGCCACGAGGGAGTCGGCCACTTCGAGCGTGCCGTCTTGTACAAGCACGGTTGCGACCACACCACGACCTTTGTCGAGGCGTGCTTCGATCACGGTGCCGCGCGCCGGCTTGTTGGGATTGGCCTTGAGGTCGAGCATTTCTGATTCCAGCAACACCTTTTCCAGCAGCTCAGGCACGCCTTTTCCAGACTTCGCGCTGATCTCTTGGCATTGGTATTTACCGCCCCAGTCCTCGACCAAGATGTTCATCTCGCTCAGTTGCAAGCGAATCTTTTCAGGGTTGGCGCCAGCCTTGTCCATCTTGTTGATGGCAAAGATCATCGGCACGTTGGCGGCCTGTGCGTGGTTGATGGCCTCACGCGTTTGGGGCATGATGCTGTCGTCTGCGGCGATCACGATGATCGCCAAGTCGGTGACTTTGGCACCACGTGCACGCATGGCGGTAAAGGCTTCGTGACCCGGCGTGTCCAAGAAACAGATGCGTTTCCCGTCTTCGGTCACCACCTCGTAGGCTCCAATGTGCTGGGTAATGCCACCTGCCTCACCAGCCATGATATTCGCCTTGCGGATAAAGTCCAACAAAGACGTCTTACCGTGGTCGACGTGGCCCATGACCGTGATGATCGGTGCACGTGACTCCAGGTCTGCCTCATTGTCGCTTTCGAGCTCGGCATCTTCAAATGCTTTGTCGGCGATGTCGATGAAGCGCACCTCGTATTCATATTCCTCGGCGAGCAACTGGATGATGTCGGCCTCCAAGCGCTGGTTGATGGACACAAAGAGGCCCAGTTCCATGCACTTGCCGATGATCTCGGTGACCGGCACATCCATCATGTTTGCCAATTCATTGGCGGTGATGAATTCGGTCACCTCGAGGACCAGCGCCTCGTCGGCACGCATTTGTTCTTCGTTTTCGCGGCGACGTGCGTCAGAATCACGTTTGCCACGACGCAGTTGCTGCCGTGTACGACCAGCGCCCTTGCGCATGTTGGCAAGGGTGCTCTTGATGATGTCGCTGATTTGCTTGTCAGCAACTTCATCCTTTTTCTTTTTGTCAGCGGCAGTCAGCGGGGCGTTCACGGGGCGCTTGGCGCCTTGCTGGCCCAATGGGGGCTTGGCTCCACCTTGCTGAGGACCCTTGTTGGGTCCGCCGCCCACTTGCCCTTGTGTGCCGGGCGTACCTGGCGTGCCGGGTGTGGCGGCCTTTTTCCGTTTGCGCTTGCGCTTGCGTTTTTTCTTGTCTTCCTCTGATCCCTCGTCGGTGGCAGAGGTGGTCGCTGGTGCGCTGGCACTTGCGAGCTTGGGTTTTGGCTTCCTGCCAGAGAGTGCGTCGAGGTCGATCTTGCCTTTGACGATGAGGCCGGCGAGCTTGGGAGAATGCTCGGCAGCTCTGTGAACGGCATTTTCGTCGACAGGCTCGGCTGTCTCGACCACTTCGGGGCGTACCTCTGGTGAGGCGACAGCCTCGACAGGTGCCACTTCCTCCACCTTCGGCTTAGGCTCGACGACTTGCGCCTGGGGCTGCTCGACGACTTTGGGAGCCTCGACGACCACGGGTGGTTCGACGACCTTGGGTGCCTCGACGACGGGCTGCTCGACCACCTTGGGTGGCTCGACGACCTTGGGCACTTCGACGACCGGAGCGACCACAGGCGGCTCTACGATCGGAGCGACCACAGGCTCCACGACCTTGGCGACGGGCTCGACGACCGGTGGCTGCACGGGCTCTTCCACAGGCTTTGGTTTCCTGCCAGAGAGTGCATCGAGGTCGATTTTCCCTTTTACGTTCAGGCCAGGCACGCGGGAATCCGAATGTGTCTTGAGCGCATCGGGGCCTTTTTCAGCAGCGACTTCGGGCTTGTGACCAGACTTTGGATGGTCGAGGTAGCCTTTGCGCAATTGCTCGGCAGACAAGGGCTCTTCGTCCTCGTGCTCGGAATGTTCCTCGTGGTGCAGACGCTTTTCCTGCTTGGCCTCCTTGATTTGATCGACTTTTTGCTTCAGGATTTTCTCTGATGCAAACTCTTTCATCAAGGCATTGTACATCTCATCGCTGAGCTTTTCGTTGGGGGTATTGGCAATGGTATAACCTTTGGCCGCCAAGTGATCCACCAACGTTTGGCTCCCGGTATTGAGCTCCTTCGCTACTTTGAAAAGACGATGTTTCTGTTTCTCTTCTGACATAAATGGATTTGGTCTCCCACCTTATTAATCTTCAAACTCGGCTTCGAGAATCTTCATTACTTCCAAGATTGTCTCGCGGTCGAGGTCCGTCCTACGCTCCAAGTCGTCGACGCTGAGTTCGAGCACCGCCTTGGCGGTATCGCAGCCGATGGCTTTGAGCTCGATGATTACCCAATCGTCAATTTCGTCGGTGAATTCATCCAAATCCACGTCCTCTTCGTCATGCTCAACTTCTCTGAAGACGTCGATTTCATACCCGGTGAGGCGGCTGGCAAGCTTGATGTTTTGCCCGCTTTTGCCGATGGCCAGGGATACTTGGTCAGGCTTGAGGAAGACCTGCGCCTTCTTGTTGCCTTCGTCGAGCTTAATGGTACTGATTTTTGCAGGGCTCAAGGCCCGCTGGATGTAGAGCTGCTCATTGCTGGTATAATTGATCACGTCGATGTTCTCGTTGCGCAGCTCGCGCACGATCCCATGGATGCGTGACCCCTTCATACCCACGCATGCGCCCACTGGGTCGATGCGGTCGTCGTAGCTCTCTACGGCCACCTTTGCACGCTCGCCTGGCTCGCGTACAATCCCTTTGATGGTGATGAGGCCGTCATATATTTCTGGAACTTCTTGCTCAAACAGTTTCTCCAAGAAGAGGCCGGATGCGCGGGAGACGATGCAATGGGGGTTGCCATTGCGCTGCTCGACGTCGATGATCACGGCGCGGATGGTGTCGCCCTTGCGGAAGCGGTCCTTTGGGATCTGCTCGTTCTTGGGCAGCAACAACTCGTTGCCTTCGTGGATGATCATGATCTCATTGCGCCAGATCTGGTAGACTTCGCCGACCACGATCTCGCCGATGAGCTCCTTGTATTTCTCAAAGATGACTTGCTTCTCGAGGTCCCTGACCTTCTGGGTAAGGGTTTGCTTGGCGGTCTGCACCATTTTGCGGCCGAAGTCCAGAAACTTGACCTCGTCTGCCATTTGCTCGCCGATCTCCACGTCCTCGTCGACCGTGAGGGCCTCGGAGAGGGAGATTTGGGTGGCCTCGTCTTCGACTTCGCCGTCCTCGACGATCTCGCGCTCACGGAATGCTTGAATATCTCCTTTGTCGACGTTGATAATCACGTCGAAGTTCTCATCGGAGCCAAATTTTTTGCGAATCATCGTGCGGAACACCTCTTCCAGCACGCCCATGAGCGTTGCACGGTCGATGTTCTTGGACCTGGCAAATTCTGCAAAGGATTCGACCAGGCTTTCCTTATTCTCGCTTATCTTCTTTTTCGCCATTGTTCAATCGAATGTGATTTCAATTTTTGCTTCTTGAATGGCGTCAAACGCCAGCTCAATATTGGTGATTTCTAGATTTTCAGACTTCTTGGGCTTCTTTTTGACCTCAGGCAACAGGGTGATGCCTGTGTCGCTGACGGCTTCCAAGATACCGGTGACTGCCTTGCCTTCGGTGGTTTTCACCTTGAGCTTGCGGCCGATGTTCTTGAGGTACTGGCGCTGGATCTTGAGCGGTCGGCTCAAGCCGGGCGAACTTACCTCCAGTGAAAACGGGAAGTCAAACGGATCGTTTTCTTCCAACCATGCGCTGAGCTTGCGGCTCAGGCGCGCACACTTGTCGATCGTAATGCCTTCGTCGGTGTCCACCAAGAATGAAAGAACGCTTTTGGGGCCGCGCACCAAGGCCATTTCCACGATGAAGACATCCGGGAAATTGGTTGCCACCAACTCCAACATTGCCTTTTCCGCTTCTTCAAATCCTAGCATCAGCACGAAATAAAAAAGGGAGAACATCTCCTCCCGTCAACCCACATGATTTAAAATCAGCACAAAGGTACATTAATAATTGCGATTCTCAAAACCAAATTGAAACAAGTCGTTGTGTTTATTGGTCATTGCTGTCCGAATTGTGGTGGCCGTGCTTTCATGGCAGCCTGATTTTGGGTTAATTGGCGGCGGCATGGAAAACCAAGATCTTGAAAAGACGGCTGGCTTGCTGCTCAAAAACTGGGGCATGGTCGCTCCCGAGCAACTGGACTGGGAGAGCCTGCGTCGGGCACTTGTGCTGCAGATGCGTGCCATGATCACCCAAGATTTTGAGCGGCTCGTGCAGGCCATGTACCGTCTGGACGTGGCCGAGCCCAAATTTCACTTGGCGCTCTCGCTCCCGACGGTCGACGAGCGTGCCGTCGCGCTGGCAGAGGTCGTGCTGCAACGTGAGTTGCAACGCTTGGAGACGTGGCGCAAATACAGCCAAGGCTAGATTCAGATGCAACAAGGAAACCATTTGCCCCTGGAGGCACCGCAAAAGCTCGGCAGCCATATCAAGGAGACCTTGGTGCTGGCCTGGCCGGTGATTGCCGGGCAGATGGGGCACATGCTCATCGCCTCGGCCGACACGATCATGATCGGTGGCTTGGGCTCCAAGAACCTCGCCGCCGCCTCGATCGCCAATGGCCTTTTTTTCCTGATAGCGGTGATCGGGATCGGTGTCTGTGTCGTGATCTCCCCCCTGACCGCGCAGGCCATCGGCGCCAAGCGGGGGGAGGAGGAATTGTCCCGCCGTTTGCACCAAGGTTTGATCGTGGCCGCCTGGCTCAGTTTGGTGTCCATGGGGCTGGTGGGCATCTTGGCTTATTTTATTCCCGAGATGCAGCAGCAGCCAGATTCGGTGCCACTTGCGCAGTCCTACTTGCGGATTCTGGCATTTTCCTTGCCCCCGATGATGATCTACTTGGCTTTGAAGCACTTTTTG
>JANMIM010000957.1:0-1373 GCA_031375795.1 Bacteroidota bacterium | reverse complement strand
GGCGCGGCACCGCCGGTGCTGGTGTTGCTGAAGGTGACATTGAGCGGAGGCACGCAGCCTGCGAGCGGGCTGCCTCCAAATGCTGCGACGGGCGGCGTGCTCACGTTCACGTAGTTGGGCATCACGACCGTGTTGTTGCAGCCGTTCACGTCGGTCACGACGAGGCTCACGGTGTAGTTTCCAGCGGCAGCGTAGGTGTGGCAGGGCGCCGCCATTGTGCTGGTATTGCCATCGCCAAAGTCCCAGAGCCAGCCATTGATCGCGCCGCTGCCGGGGGTGCTGATGTCGCCAAAACAGACATTGAGGGGCGCGCAGCCGACCCTCGGGCTCGTGTTGGTGAGGGCGGCCGTCGGGTTTTGAAACACGGTGATGTAGGCCGTGCGTACCTCGCTGTCGCTGAACCCGCCGCCGGTCACGGTGAGGGTCACCGTGTAGGTGCCGGGCGTGACGTAGACCGCTGCTGGATTTTGCAGGTTGGACGTGTTGCCGTTGCCGAAGTTCCAAGCCCAAGTTGCCACCGGGCCCGTGGAGGCGTCGGTAAATTGCACCACCAGCGGGCTGCAACCCGAAAGCGGCGTGCCGCTGAAATTGGCGGTGACTTGCGCCTGCACCAACAGGGGCAGCATCAGGACCAGGCCCCAGGCCCATCCCATCCAATGTAGTTTCCGTTTCATCCTCAATTCCTCCTTACCTCTTTATAGCTTCGGGATCAAGGCAATGGCAGGGCGATGTCTCGTCCCAGCATCCAATGACCGCTTTGATTAACTATTGACCAAGCATTACCAATCTTCTCACCGTGGGCTGCTTTTTCAAGCATTGACCCCAAAATAGTGGCTATTTTTGATCTCTCCAAAGATTATTTGGCTGTTCATGCACAGTTCATGTAATGTTTGGCCCCCAAATGAAGAGGTGTTTGCAGCATTGTTCTTTCGTTCATCGGCTTGGACAATACAATGTGGAAACAATCATGGGCAACCGGGAAGTTTTTGGGGAGGAATAGGGTGAAACGCTGCGACTAAATCGTGGTAATTCTGTTTTGTGGCCATTGAAAAGGGTTTGATTGTTGTGTGGAAATCTCACCCTCTCGGCCATCATCTTTTGCATATTCTCGGTCAATTCTTGCATGGGCCACTGGAAACCGCAGCAGAAGGGGGCCGTGAGGCGGATGGAAATTTTATAAGAATAGGCGTGGAATTGTTGAGAATGGAGGATTACTTGAGCGCAGGCAAGATTGAGAATGACCTGAAATCAGCATCCATTGGTAAATGAATCAACGCATGAGCACAACCTTGCGCATCCACTGCCCGCTGGGTGCATCTATTTGGAGGATGTAGGTGCCGTTGGCGAGTTGCACAGGGAAATCGAGCTCCAGC
>JANMIM010000398.1:0-2498 GCA_031375795.1 Bacteroidota bacterium | reverse complement strand
CGGCCCCGACGATGCCGTCGTCAAGTTCACCCACCACGACCAGTTCATCTCCACGGTGAGCGTGAATACCAGCTTGGGCATCCTGAGCGACTACTTTGAGAAGCCTTATGGCATCGCGACGCAGTGTCAGCCGCCGCAGTCGCCATTTGTGAGTACCGAGGAAGACTTTGTATTCACCTCGCTCTCTGCCAACACACAACTCAAGGTGCAATACATCCGTGTCGCGGTGAGCGATGGTGGCACCGACTATTTTGTGGAGGAATTGGCGATCGGGGACACTTCCAAGGCCGACGGCTTCTTGTATGACCCCAATCGCTTCGCAGCCCCCATCGACGTGGCCTACAGCGGCGACGGCACCAACTACATCTTTGTGGTCGATGGTGAAAAAGACTCCGTCTACCAATTCACCAACACGGGCCTCGAGGGCGTGAAGGCCCCCGCAGGCAGCACGAGCAACAAAAACATCCGGGTATCCTTTGGTGGCACCGGCGTGGGCCTGAGCCAATTCAGCGAGCCAGCCG
This sequence comes from Bacteroidota bacterium, assembly GCA_031375795.1. Lineage (GTDB taxonomy): Bacteria > Bacteroidota > Bacteroidia > J057 > JADKCL01 > JADKCL01. The sequence continues at coordinate 1,977 of JANMIM010000398.1, read as the reverse complement.
CCGTGGCCTACTACGACCAAATCCTCTATGTGGCCGATGCCGGCAACCGACGGGTGCTGCGCTTCAAGCTGACCACGGATTTTGATTGATTTTCAGCAAAGCTTTACTTTTTCCTGAATCAAACGCATTTTTAGATACGGGCACTCACAAGGGTATCCGTCTAGATCAATGAAAAGGCTATGAGCGAAATAGAAGCAAGGTTGTCGATTATGGAAAAGTTGGACGCGATTCATGACCTTTTGTTTTTGAAAAAGGTGGAGGAAATCGTGAATGGCAAAGTTCTCGAAGAGACTTATATCTTGTCAGATGCCCAGAAGGCGCGTGTGCTTTCAGGACGCGAGCAAAGAAGCAATGGAACACTTACTTCGAGCGAAGATTTTCACAAAGAAATAGAGGAATGTCTAGGTTCAAAGTAGGTTGGACGAGGGAGGCGAAGGACGTTCTACGAGCAATACTGGCATCCTACAACAAACAAAACGGCAACTCCCAACACAGTTATTGGCTTCAGAAGTGATTTCAAAGGTTTGAGTCAATCTTGGCGGAATTTCCGGAAATCGGGTTTGCGACCGACTATCCCAATGTAAGGACCGCAATCGTCGGAAATTATCAGTTGATCTACGAGTTTGATTCAGAGATGGTCTGGATTGTGATGATTTGGGATTGCCGTATGGACCCAGATCAAAAAGATTTCGCAGGTAGGTTCAGGTCCCGATAGGATCCGTTCAGGCCTGCGCTTCCCCGTCATCATCCTCCAGCAAATCCTCCCAGCCTGTCTTGCCTTTGGGCTTGGTGGCGCCGATCCTGCCTTGGGCCTTGGCTTTTTTGTAGCGGTCGTAGAGCAAGATGCCCGCGCCGATCGCAAACGGGACCAATGCCGAGAGGCGCACCCAGCCCTTGCCTGGCAATCCCAACAGTTGCATCACCCACGAGGCGCTGTAGAGCACAATCGCCGCGAGGCCACAAATCATCATCCACCGCTGCCTGTCCATGGTTAATTCTTCTTTTTGTTGATGTACCAACCGTCGTCTTTGTCGCGGGCGATGCCAGGTTGCACGACGTGCTCCTTCAATAGGAATTTGACGCTTTCCAGCTTCACCTTGGCCCCCCAGTCCCCCTTGTCGATGCGACAGATAAACGTGCGGTCGTCGACGGGAAAAGTAAAGGTGGTGTTGAGCCCCGCCGCCAAAAACTGCCGGATGTATTCCTTCTCGAAGCTTTTTTTGTATTCGGCGTACTCCGCGTCGTTGAAATAGACGCGTTTCATCATCATGAGCATCTCAGAGATCCAGAAGCGGTCATTGTCCTCGATCTCGCTGGGATCGACGTGCATCGCAAAGAGCACGTGATGGCGCAAGCAGGCCTTTTGTTTGATGACCACGACACGTGAAGGGTCAAACCTCGCCGTCTCTGTCTTTTCCTCGTCTTCCCAGGTGTGGTCGGTGAAGAAAGGGTTGTAGCGGTCGATGATGGGCACGATTTGGTCGGGACGCATGCGGCAATCTTCGCCTTGCGCAGCGACACGGCCCGCCAGCAGCATGACCAGCAGCCAGATGTATTTGTGTGGGCTATTCATGGACGGGATGGAGACTCAGGTAATGGTGGCGCAATGAACCGTGGCCGTGCCCGATGCCCGACCAGGCATGCCTGATGGCGCCGGTGACATAAGTCTTGGCGCGGGTGACAGCCTCGGGCACTTGCATGCCCATCGCAAGGTTGGCGGTGATGGCGGCAGACAATGTGCAGCCCGTGCCGTGGGTATCGGTCGTGGGAATGTAGGCCTCCTCCAGCCATATCGGGGCGTGGTCCAGCTTGAAGAGCAGGTCGCTCGCCATGCCCTCGCTCAGGTGGCCGCCCTTGATGAGCACCCAAGTGTCTGGGCAGAGGCTCGCGATGCGCAGTGCCGCGACCTCCATGTCTTCCTTGGTGTGCACGGGCATGCCTGCGAGGATCGATGCCTCTTGCAGGTTGGGGGTGACG
>JANMIM010000929.1:0-16118 GCA_031375795.1 Bacteroidota bacterium | reverse complement strand
TCCAGTGTGGCCAAGTTTTTGAGGAAATAGAGCCATTTGTCAAAATGCGTCACGAGCTCATCCGCTTGCTTGTTGAAATGCGGCATTTGGATGAATTTGAAATTGAGCTTGTCTGAAAAGAGGTCGCCATCCTGGTCCTTGAGCTGGATGTGGCGCAGCAATTTCTGGCGCTCCTCGGCCTCCTCGTATTCAAAATCGAGGATGGCGATCAGGTAAACGGCATTAAAATTGAAGTCCCAAAACCCCTGCTGCGCCTGCTCCCGAATCGGGAACGTGGCATAAAACATGGCCCGGTCCTTGAAAAAATTGATGTAGGCCTTTTGCATCTCCACGATGAAGCGCTCGCCCGTCTTGGAAATGCAGTAGATGTCATGGATCGCCTTGCGCTGCTCGGGGACATCGGGCAACTGCTCAGAATTGCGAAAACTCAGTTCGGCGATTTGATGCTTGGGCGGCAGCAGCTCGTTGAGGAAGTCGATCAGCAAATCCTTATTGGCCTCTTCACCAAAGAGTTTTTTGAAGCCAAAATCAGTATAGGGGTTGATAAACTTCGACACAATCCAAAGTTACATGGGCTTGCGAATTTTTGCAACCGCCTTTGCGCTACTTCATCCGCAGCAATTGCCGCAGCGAAAACAGGTGCAGCATCATCGCAAAGGGTGCCACAAAACCGGGCAGCCAGATCATGGGCCAGTAGGCGATCATGCGATTGGGTGGGGTGAGCACACCGATTTGGGGAAATGACAGGATGGCGATCAAAATGATCGTCGTGAGCAGGCACATGCCCACGATGTTCCAGACGATGGCCAGTGTTTTGTTCTTTCGCCCGCCTCCAAAGGCCAGCCAAGCCACGAGCGGCGCCGACAGCCCCGCCAAGACATCAAAGTTCCAGCCCTCAAACGTCATCTGCCGTGGGCAAATCTCGTCGCGGTACAGCAACCACAGCACCAATTCTACCAAGATCCGAAATGCCTGCAAGTAGATCAGCGCCGCCGGCGAAATCGCATCCAGCAAATCTCCGAATGAACGCTTGAACGTAAGAAAAAGAATGGTCGCCATCGGCACGACCATCGCCAGCATGACGCGCGGCGGCATTTTCTCAAACTCCGCAAAAAATCCCTCGTTGCTCAAGACCAGCAGGGCCGCCAGCCACGAGAGCATGCCCAGGATCACCAAATACAAGACGCTCGTGTAGTTGGGATGCCGTATGTTGCGCAAGCTCACCACCAATCCCTGCACCACCGCCCCAAAAAGAAAGACGGTGATGAGCGGAAAAAGGATCGTGACGAGTGGTGAAAATGCGGGTTTCATGGCTGCGGTAACTTTGGGCCTGAAAATTAGAGAAAATGTGGAGGAATGAAACTTGGGCGTTGAGGATTATTCTTGCAAAATTAACCGCAAAGGACGCAATGACACGCAAAGAACCCAGGTGGACTCTGCGAACCTCTGCGTCCTTTGCGGTTTCATCAATAAGTCAAATCCCCCATCGCCGTCCCGGCGATCCAGCCCGTCGTCCAGGCTGCTTGGAAATTGTAGCCGCCCGTGACGGCATCGATGTCCATCACCTCGCCCGCAAAATAGACGCCCGGCAACAATTTGCTTTCCATTGTCTTGAAATTGATCTCCGGCAAGGCCACACCCCCGCAGGTCACAAACTCATCCTTGAACGTGCTTTTGCCCGTGACTTTGTACACCCCATCGGTGAGTTCCCGCGCCAGTGCCTGCAATTGCCCCTTGTTCAGGTCTGCCCAATTGGCTTGGTCAGAGATGCCCGCAGCGGTACACAGGGTGTTCCAGAGGCGGTTGGGCAGCTCAAAAGGGTTCTTGCCCTGCACCTTGCGCCGGGCCTGGGCATCCTTCTCGGCACGTAGCCGCTCGGTCATCTGCTCGGTCGTGCCCTCACCCAGCCAATTTACCCGCAAGTCAAACTTGTAGTCGAGGTCGGCAAACGTGCGTGCCCCCCAGGCGCTCAACTTCAGGATCGCTGGCCCACTCATGCCCCAATGCGTGATGAGCAGGGGCCCGCTCGCCTCCAGGGCCTTGCTCACGCGCACGCTCGCCAGCGGCACGCTCAAGCCTTGCAGGCCATCGATGCGCGGGTCGGTGATGTGAAATGTAAACAGCGACGGCACGGGCGGCTCGATGGTATGCCCCAGTTTTTCCAGCATGCCCCAGATGGTCTTGGTCGCGCCCGGTGCCAGCAAGACACGGTCGGCGACCATCTGCTGCTCGCGGGTGAGTTGCACGAGCCACTTGCCGTCGGCAGGGGAAATGCTGAGCACCGTCGCCTTGGCATTCATCTCCACACCCGCCTTGCGTGCCGCTTGCATGAGGCATTGCACGATCGTCTCGGAGTCGTCGGTCGTGGGAAACATGCGCCCGTCTTCCTCGGTCTTGAGCGGCACGCCCCGGCCCTCAAACCAGCCTACGGTGTCACCGCTGCAAAATGCATTGAAGGGCCCCAGCAGCGCCTTGCCGCCGCGAGGGTAATATTTGACCAGCTCGCGGGGGTTGTATTCGCTCGGGCAGACATTGCAGCGCCCGCCCCCTGAGATGCGCACCTTTTCCAAGAACGCATTGCCCCGCTCCAAGATCGTGACTTGGCAATCTGGATGGAGCTCCGCGCAGCGAATCGCCGCAAAGAAGCCCGCCGCGCCGCCACCGACCACGACGATATGCATGCCTTTTTTCATGAGCGGGCAAATTAGTCAAAATCCCTGACCGAAATGGTTGGAGATACAATCCCGGGCCTCCCGAAAACCTACTCCGGCTTCACCCAAGGCACCTCGGGCTTGCCCCAGATGTTGCGGGCCATGCGGTAGATGACCTTGCATTCGGTGGCCTCCTTGCAGACCGGGTCCGTCACACCAGTGCTGGGGTAGCAGCGGGCGATGCGCTCGCCATAGACGTTGTAGATTTCGCTGCCGGCATCGGGGGCATTGAGGCTGCAGCGGTAGATCACCTGCCCCTTGTGCATGCACTGCTCCACCTCTCCGCGCTGGTACTGTGTCACCAACTTGTATTGCAGTTCCACAGCCGACGGCGGCCGTGGCGGCTTCACTCCTCCCGTCGTGGCGACGGTGTCTGGTGGCAGCGGGCGCACGCCGCCCGTGGGGACAGTGCCTTCTGGCTTGGGGTGGCAGGCAGCCATCAGCAGGGCGAGGGACAGTGCAAACCAGGTACTACGATGCATGATTTTCATATTCAGATCATTTGGCGGCAAGGTACGACTTTCGATGGGGCGACCGCCTAGCGGCCCGATGGGTTTTTGCGATGGGTTTCGAGGTATTCGATCATTTTTTGCAGTCGTTGCGTGCGGGTCTCCGCACGCTTGGCGCTCACGATCCACTCCAGGTATTCCTTGCGGTTGGTGAAGCTAAGTTGCTGGAAGAATTCATTTTCCCGCGCATTTGCCTCCAAGATGGCCTGCATGTCTGCCGGATAGCGCATCTCGCGGGTCTGGTGATTCATGTACTGCGCGAGCAGGTCGTTGCGCGCCTCGGATTTCTGGCGGCTTTTTTCATTGATCTCCTCGGTGCCATGGATCACCCCCCAGCCGGTCCAATCATCGTCCAGCGAAATCAGGTTCACGTGTTTCATGCCGATGCCCTCCACGCTTTCCCAGCCATGGTCGCGGCTCAGGTCGGTTTTGTAGCGACCACCGCGCTTGGGGTAGCACACCCACATCAGGCCATCGGGAGCCAGCGCCTTGAGCGCCTGTCGCACGAGGAGACTCACATCCGCCCGGTTCATGACGCAGACCACAAGCCAACTGTAGCTGCCGTCGAGGTGGGTGGCATGCGGAATTGCAGAAGTGCGAAACAGGGCCGAGACCGGAAATTCCAGCGGTGCGCCTACGACCGCAATGTCGGGGCGAGGCACAAACTTCATTTTGGTGAGCAGTGGATCCATCATCGATGCGCTATCGCCGCCGCGCTTGTTGCATATAGGACACAAGTTCCCTATTTTCGTTGAAATATCAATTGCTGAATACATGGATTTTGGCTGGCATCGCCTCGCAACCGCTCTTGTATGTTGTATGCTGTTACTCTGCGGATCGGGCTATTCACAGTACAAGCGCATCTACCTTCCAGACACCGCGACCCTGCAAATCCCCAACGTCTTCAAAGCCGTCAAGCTTGTGGAGACAGATCTCCCCGGCAAGGAATTGGCGATCTTGGGTTCGCTGAGTTCGGTCGATTCGGGAGGCACCTACCGCTCTGAGATGTACAACCTGCTCACGAATCTTGCAGGTGAGCCTCAGCGAATGAATTTCTTGGAAGACACCTCCGTGTTTGCCTTCCAGTCTCCCAGCACATACGGTGGCTGCTACGATGGCGATGGGATTTTTTACTTGGCCGCCGCCGCCAATGGCAAGCAGGTGGTGATCAAGACCGATGCGTCTGGGCAGATGTTGTGGGCCAAGGCAGGGCATCACCACGAGTATTATTCCATGCTGTGTGAGGGCGGCTCCGTCACGTTCATGGGACAGGACGAGAGCATACAAGGTGCGCACGACTTCTCACTCGCCCAGTTGGATGCGTCTGGCGGCGGCGGCTTTGGTACCATGTTTGGCACGCCGCAGTTTGAGGTTCCCCAAAAACTCGCCAAGATCGGCGGCGAGTACCTGATGGTCGGCAGCAGTTTTCAGACAAGCGTGTTTGATGGGTTGGTCGTGAAGGCAGATACCGGGCTCGCGCAAGTCTGGGGAAAGTTGGTCCACATCCCCGGCAAGAGCGTGCTCTTCATGGGCATCGATCGACCCTTGGACGGCAACGGTTACATCATGAGCGGCAGGCTCAGGGGTGCTGCGGATTCCCTGTTCCTCATGAAAATGGACATCGCCGGCAATCCTGTGTGGACCAAGGTCTATGGCATCACGGGTACCAACGAGTGCTACAACACCGCCCTTGCCGTCGACCCGCAATCTGGGGGATACCTGCTATCGGGCTATTACCGAGGCACCGTTTATTCCCGGCCGATGATCATGATGACCGACTCCACGGGCGAGCTCCTTTGGGCCAGGGATTACGGGGATCCCGGCGTGAACACCGACGAGACGATCAACGACATCATCTATTGTCAGGCAGACGGCATGTTTTGCGGCGTCGGCGACGTGGTGGAGGTCGACTCCAACCAGTTCTTGCACAAGATCTTGATGATCAAGGTGGCTGCCAACTCGGGAAGCATCCCCTGTGACTCGGCGATTGCGATCGGCGTGCGATCGGTCGATGCCCAGCTGGGTGGCAGCACGGTGGAGGAACCCTTCTTGGCCAATTTTCACTTCCCGATCGGGAATCTCTTTGGCACGACTTGCGGCGTGAGCACGCGTTGCGAGGTCATTGCAGGGCGCAGGGACGGGGCCGCAGCAACAGGCATCTTTCAGGTGGTGAATCCGTCGGGGAGCCTGCTTCAGGTCCGTGCGGAGGTGCCCGAGGGCGGTGCCTACCTGCGCGTGACCACGCTCACGGGCACTGTCGTGCATGCGCAACAGTTGGAGGCAGGCATGCAGCAGCTGCAGATTCCCATGCCGCAGCTCGCCAGCGGACTCTACCTCGTGAGCCTAGCAGGTGAGGAGTGGCGCTATCCGACCTTGCGATGGGTCGTGCAACGCTGAGAGTAACCTCCAGATTTTTGTTTTGAACCCAGTATCATGACCGGTCCGCCGCGGCTTCAGGCTTGGACCTTGCTGCCGCAAGACCGCCTGATCACGAGCTCGGTCTCCAAAAACACCTTGTCAGGCAGCGTGGCATCCCCCCGGTTTTCCATCTTGTCAAACAGCAGCTCCACGGCACACTCGCCCATGCGCTCGATGGGCTGCGCGATCGCGGTGATCGGCGGATTGATGAACTTGAACAGGTCGATGTCGTCAAAGCACACGACGCGCACGTCCTCGGGAATGCGCAGACCCATCTCCTGAATGCATTCCAGCGTCGCCACCGCCAGGTTATTGTTGACCACAAACAAGGAGTCGACATTGTGGGGTGCGCCGATCAGCAGTTTCACCTTGTTCTTGATGCCCTCACGGATGTTGTCATAAGGGATTTCGCGCACGAGGGCCGGGTCGAATGCAATGCCATTTTTGGCGAGGGCATCCTTGTAGCCACGCGTGCGCTCGGTGATCGATGTGAGGTGCGAGGGAGAAATCGTGAGTTGGCCGATGCGCTTGGCGCCCTGCTTCACGAGGTGATCCACGACGGCGATGCTGCCTCCGTAGTTGTCTGCCGTGACGAAGGGCGTGTCTTGGTTGGGCACAAAGCGGTCGATGAGCACCAGCGGGAAATTGGCGGCCTGCAAGGCCTGTATGTCGTCGTTGTTGGAGAGGGTCGTGGAGATGATGAGGCCGTCTACCTGCCGGTCGCGCAGCATTTGGATGAGGCTCTTTTCCTTGGCTGCATTTTCATCTGAGCTGCCGAATAGCACATGGTAGCCAAGCTTGCTCGCGGCATCCTCGACGGCGCGGCACATGCGGGCATAAAAGGAGTTGGAGATGTCGGCGACGATGAGGCCGATGGTGTTGCTACGGCCCATGCGCAGGCTGCGCGCCATCATGTTGGGCTTGTAATCCAGCTCCTTGGCCTTGGCCCAGACCCGCTTTTGCGTCTCCTCATTGATGCCATTGTCGGTGCCCTTGCCATTGAGGACCATGGAGACAAGGGTCTTGGAAACACCAAGGGCTTTGGCGATGTCGGCGAGCGAGGGTTTCTTATTCATTGTGTGGGCAACATTTGAATTCTTAAAGCAAGTCTACTAAATCGATTTAGCAATTGCAATTCCTCTTGGAGTTTATTTTACAAATGCCCATCGGGATATGTTCATCTTCATCGGGGGCATGATTCAGTTGCGGCTCGATTGGCGCTGTTGCAGGAATCGCAGGATGCAATCGATGAAATCCGCCCCGTAGAGCATGTATTTGCGGTCGCCCACCCCACTCACCTGCCGCATTGCCAATTCGCTCGTCGGGTGCTCCTCGGCCATGAGCCTGAGGGTGCGATCGTGGAAAATGACATAGGGCGGCACGCCCTGCTCGTCTGCGATCTGCTTGCGCCGTTTGCGCAGTTCCTCAAACAGCGCATCCACAAAGGAAGGCTGCGGCTTGGGTGCTGCGGTCGCCTTTTTGATGGCATCCTTTTGGAAATCGCGTGGTCGCGCCAGCATCACCTGCCGCCCGTTGAACAAGACCTCCCGGCCGATGGGCGTGACCTTGAGCGCATTGCCCTCGTCGTAGGCCATCTCGAAGATGCCCATGTTCAGCATTTGCACGATGTATTCGATCCAGTCCTTGCGCGGCACGTCCTGCCCCGCACCATAGGTCTTGAGCAGGTGAAAGTTCCTGGACTTGATGTCTTGGTTGTTGCTGCCCCGCAAGATGTCGGCGATCATATGCCCGCCCACCTTTTCCTCGGTGCGCAGGCACGCCGAGAGCGCCTTTTGCACTAGCACGGTGCCATCGATCATGCGCTGCGGATTTTTGCAGTTGTCGCAGTTGTTGCATTGGCCCTCGTAGTGCTCGCCGAAGTAGCTGAGGAGAATCTGCCTGCGGCAGGATTTGGCATCGGCATACTGCACCATGCGGTCCAGCTTGGTCTGTAAGATTTCCTTTTGGCCGCTCTCGTCGATGAATTTTTGGAGCATCACCACATCGGCATAGCTATAATAGAGGAGTGTCTCGCTCGGCAGGCCGTCGCGGCCACCGCGCCCGATCTCTTGGTAATAGCTCTCGATGTTCTTGGGGAGGTTGTAGTGGATCACCCAGCGCACATTGCTCTTGTCGATGCCCATGCCAAATGCGATCGTCGCCACGATGATCTCGAGGTCGTCCTTCACAAACTCCTCTTGCACGCGGGCCCGGTCGCCGGGATTCATGCCAGCGTGGTAAAATCCAGCCTTGATGCCCTTGTCCTTGAGCTTCTTGGCGACATCCTCGACGCTCTTGCGGCTGAGGCAGTAGACGATGCCCGACTGCCCGTGCCGTGCCCTCACCCAGCTCAGGATCTCGTTGATGCGGTCCACGCCCGGCGCGACCGTGAGGCTCAGGTTGGGTCGGTCAAAGGATGCGAGGAACGTCGTCGCGTCTTGCAGGCACAGGTGCTGCTCGATGTCCTTGCGGGTGAGCTTGTCGGCTGTGGCCGTGAGCGCCACGACCGGGATCGTGGGAAAGCGCTGCTTGAGCACGCCCATCTGCTGGTACTCGGGGCGAAAGTCGTGGCCCCATTGCGAGATGCAGTGTGCCTCGTCGATGGCGATGAGGCAGATTTTCATCGTGCTCAGCAAGTTGAAAAACTCGCTGCTCAGCATCTTCTCCGGCGAGACGTAGAGCAGGTCGAGTTCGCCGCGCATCGCCTGGCTCTCCACCTCCTGGTTGATCGTGCCCGTGGAGCTGCTGTTGATGAATGCCGCCCGCACACCGTTGGCTTTGAGGCCCTCGACTTGGTCCTTCATGAGCGCGATCAGCGGCGAGACCACGACGCAGGTGCCCTCCATGATGATCGCCGGGATCTGGAAGCACAGTGACTTGCCGCCGCCAGTGGGCATGAGCACGATGGTATCACGACCAGCGAGGATCGTAGAGATGATTTCAGCCTGTTGGGGCCTGAATTCGTCGTAACCAAAATATGACTTGAGCGCGAGCTTTGCCTTCTCCATTGAAATATCCGTCCCTAATAGCCTGCAATTTAGCCGCTTCTCACGGCAATGAACGAATCTGCCAGCAAAAACTTGGCCAAAATTGATTGCCCTGCCTTGTCTAGCGACTGCGATTTTTGGAAGGATGCCATTTGGAACGATGGTGTGCTGGGAAAACGCTACTTGAATATTCCAAGCTGCCCCACATTTGCGAAATCCCTACGAATACGTTAATTTAACACTTATAAATCGAGAAAGTAGGGGTGCCGACAATTCAACATGGCTTGATTCGATCGACGATCGGGACTTTGGTCTGGGCCTTGCGGGGCATTGAATACCACATTCCCACGATGCGCAAGGCGGCCGACATGGGCTCGGTGCTGTTTTTCATGCCCGTGGGCGTGGAGACCGAGCGCCTGACTGTCGACCACATCCCGTGCGAATGGATCATCCCCAAAAAGGCCAACCACAACAAGGTCTTGCTGTATTTCCATGGTGGCGGCTATGCCGTCGGATCCATGCAGACGCACCGTGCACTTGTGGCCGAGATCGCCAGGCGCTCAGGCTTTTGTGCCCTCATCCCCGAGTACCGCCTCGCTCCCGAATTCCCCTTTCCCGCTGCCCTCAACGATGCCCTGCGCTGCTATGAATGGCTGCTGGAAACGGGCCACGACCCCCGCGACATCGTCGTCGCGGGCGACTCTGCCGGCGGCGGACTCACGGTGGCCTGCCTCCTGGCCGCGCGTGACAAGGGCCTGCCCCTGCCGGCTGCACAGGTTTTGCTCTCCCCCTGGGTGGACCTCACCGTTTCCAAACCCAGTATCTTTGCGCACATGGAGCGCACCCCCATGTTTTACCTCAGGGAAATGAAAACCTGGGCCCGCAACTATGCCGGCGACCTGCCCAAGGACCATCCCATGGTGTCGCCGCTCTATGCCGACTTGGCAGGTCTGCCACCCATGCTCCTGCAAATGAGCGACATGGAGGTGCTCACCGACGAGGACATGGAGCTCGCAGACCGCGCCCGCAGCGCGGGTGTACACGTGGAGCAGCAGGTATCACACGGACTCATGCACGTGTGGCACATCTACTGGCGCTACCTCGAGCAGGCCCGCGATTCCATCAAGAAGATCGTCACATTCATCGGGGAGCAGGCAGGGCACTAGCCATCAACCTATTCCATTCACAAGCCGTATTCCCAAGCAAACGAGGAATCCAGTCTTGAAACGCAAATTCAGAAATGTAGCCATCGGTTTCGCACTGTTTGTGCTGCTGGTTGTGCTGATCAAGGGCGTTTTGTTTCGTTGGGTGGTGGTGTATGGATCCGATGGCCCCCGCAAAGTCTCGGTTGCTGCATCCTCAGACATGAAGGCATGGATCAGCGCGGAAGCCGACCGTGATGCCCTTGACGACGAGCATGGCATTGTGACCGAGGCACAAAGACTCACGGCCAAGCGATTGCAGTTTACCACAGGACCGTGTGCATCTGATGCCGCGACGGTATTCAAGGAACGCAAGGCCAATTGCATCGGCTATGCTGCGCTTTGTGCGGCGATCAGCAATACCCTGTTTGAGATGAGGGGACTGAATGGGCAATGGAAAACGCATGTGGAAACAGCCCATTTACGTGTTTTTGGGGTGAATGTGCATGCTTGGTTGGATTCGCCCTTTCTCCAAAACCATGACTTGATGACCATTGAGGACCGGCGGGGAAATGTGCACTTTGCGGTGGACCCGACGGTATTTGAATATTTTGGCATCACCAGCGTCACTTGGACGATTGATGGCGGGGAGGATTAAAAGTCCGATCCTGCTTGGAGCCGCTGTCAATCAGTAATTTGCAAGTTATGGCAGAACTTCTGCCATTTCGCCAGCGCAGTCTGCCATTGTGCCATTCCTTGAAAAAGCGGCCTCACATTTATTTTTTGCCCACATTTTCCTAGCCTAAATCGTTTAAACCAATTTTTGATTTCCCCGAATCATCCTTTCGAGGCCTTGGCTCAGAAAAAATATTCTGCATGCGCACGATTCTTGAATGTCCCTCAGCGAATTATTAGTCAGTTTTTTTTAACCCTTTTATTCCGCATCAAGATGGATGATCTATTTAAAAAATTCGTGTACACCGGTGTTGGCCTCGTGACGACCACTTTTGAGAAAATGCAAAAGTCAGTTGAGAAACTGGTCGACGAAGACAAAATTTCCCAAGAGGAAGGCAAGAAGTTGGTCGACGACCTCTTCAAAAACACCGAGTCCAAGCGCGAGGAGTTTGAAGTGAAGATGAAGAAAATCATCGAAGAAGTGCTGGTGCGCATGAACCTCGCCACCCAAACCCAAATGCAAGACGTGCAGGATCGCCTCGCCGTCGTCGAGACCCAGCTGGGTATCGAAGTCCCTGAGAAAAAAGAGGAGCCAAAATCCAAGAAGAAGGCCCCCAAGAAAGAAGCCGCAGCAGCAGCTGTGGAGGCCTAATTTCTGGTTGCATTCGTTTGCACCCGAGCCTAGGCACACAAAAACGGCCCCGTTCCAAAAGAACGAGGTCGTTTTTCATTGTGCTCAAATCCATCAATGTTTGCTAACTTCGAGGCACCGAGCGGAATATGCAGATTACGCGCACCATTAAGAATATTCGGCGACTCAGGGCCGTGGTTTCCGTACTTTTTAAGTACGGATTTGAGGAAGTGGTGACACATTCCAAGCTGCGTGGGTTTGTTTCGCAGAAGCGCCGCCTCACCTGGCAGCGCCGTGGGCGGCCTGTCTTTGAATACAGTCGCTGGGAGCGGGTGCGCATGGCTGCCGAGGAACTCGGCCCCACATTCGTCAAGCTCTGCCAGGTACTCAGCAACCGCCCCGACGTATTGCCCGAGGATCTCATCAATGAGCTCCAAAAGCTGCAAAGCAATGTGCCGCCCTTTCCCACCGAGGAAGCCATCGCGGTGATCGAGCAGGAGACCGGCAAAAAAATCGAGGAACTGTTTTCCTATTTTGAGTCAGACGTGCTTGGCTCCGCCTCCATCGGGCAGGTGCACCGTGCCCGCTTGGTGAGCGGCGAGGAAGTCGTCGTCAAGGTCCAGCGCCCCGGTGTGCGGGAGCAGATCGGCAGCGACCTGCAGATTCTCAAGGACCTCGTCCAATTTGCCGACGGTTATTTCCAGAATCAAGGCATCCTCAATGCAGGCGACATCGTCGACCAGTTTGAGAAAACGATGGCCAAGGAGCTCCAGTACCTCACCGAGGCACGGGCCATGGACCAGTTCCGCAACTTTTACAAGGACAACAAGACCTTTTACGTCCCCAAGCCTTACCGCGAGATCAGCACCGACAAGGTGCTCGTGATCGAGTTTGTGTCGGGTTGCAAGATCACCGATGTCGACAAGCTGCTCGAGTGGGGCTTGGAGCCGACCGAGATTGCCGACCGCGGCCTCGACATCTACCTCACGCAGATCTTTGAATACGGCTATTTCCACGCCGACCCCCACCCGGGCAACGTGCTCGTGCAGGAGAGCGGCCGCATCGTCTTGATCGACTTTGGGATGGTGGGCAAGATGCTGCGCAAGGACAAGTATTCCTTTGCCGGCGTCTATGTCGCCATGGCCAACCACGACCCGGCCGCCATGGCCAATGCCCTGCGCAGCCTCGCCATCGAGCACGACATCAAGGACATGCGCGTCTTGGAGATGGAACTCAACGACCTCATCGAGGACTTTGCCTACCTCGACGTGGACGAGAGTTCGATCGCCGAGGTGTCCCAGCGCTTGCAGTCCATCATCTACAAGAACAAAATGGCCGTGCCGGCCAGCGTGTTTTTGATCTTCAGGGCATTTGCCATCTTGGAGGGCATCGGCAAGACGATCCACCCCAAGATCAACATGCTCGACCACGTGAAGCCTTTTGGGGCCAAACTGCTCGCCGAGCAGTTCAGCCCACAAAACCTGTTCAAGGAGGCCATGTCACGCGGGCAATCGGTATGGTCGTTTCTCACCGCCTTCCCGACCGAGGTCAAGGCCATCTTGCGCAAAATCCGTAAGGGGCAGATCACCATGGAGGTGCGCCATGCGGGCATGGAGCGCCTCATGGACACGATCGACAGCATCGGCAACCGCCTTTCCTCGTCGATGATCATCTCAGCAATGCTCATCTCGGGCGCGCTCGTGATGGTCGCCTCGCCGGGCTACCGCGAGGAAGGCACCATTCCCCAAGTGAGCGCCGGACTTTTTGTCATGGCCGCCATCGTGGGCTTCTTCCTGCTCATCGGCATCTTGCGCAGCGGGCGCAATGAGTGAGTCGGGGACACAAAACGATTCTCCACAAATCGTCCTATAAGGCACCGACCATGTAAAGCGGCCGTTCCCGCTAACTCTTCGCCGGAAACTGTAACCAGCGACAAGACCGCGAAAGGTCGCTCGATTGGAATCGCTCCGTACTATCCCAGTTCCATCACTCTCAGACATTTGGGGCTTATTCCTTCGGCTTGGACTTCCGCCCCAGCACCCGCACCAAAATCCCCGTCACAAACATCGCCCCAGCCACGATCATGAGCCAGACCTTGGTGCTCAGGCCGCCGCCCTTGTCGCCATTCGCCAAAAACTGCTCGCTTTCCTTCACGCTTTGTGCCTCATCGACCAGCGTCGTGTCCGAGGGCCGGCCACTGTCTACATCGACCACCACCTCGGGCGTGTCGATCGGCATCGGGATCACGATCGGCGTCTTGGGCCGCCGCCAAGCCACCTGATGCACGTAGTCCTCCCAAGGCGTGGCGTCCCAGCCAGTGAGCTCCGTCAGGGTCTCGAGCTGCTGCCGATGCTTGGCGGGCAGGCCCCGTTTGACCTGCTTTCCCTCAGGGCAATTGTCCAGGGTCACGGCGTGATGACGGATGACGTACCGCGCTTGAAATGAACTTTGGTCGGGTGTATTGGTAAACTGGAGATCTTGTGGGAAGGTCTTGCGGTCGTAGCGCACGTGCAGGCGCGTCACGAAGAGGTCGCCTGTATAGTTGCCGCTCCTGGTGGAGTCGACCCACCAGATGCCCGCCTCGCGCAGATCTGCAAACTTCAACTTCTCGGCGACACAGGGCGCGCATTTGGGAGAATGCTTGGCACTCAAGTCCCAGGCATGCTCCAGCATCACGATGTTTTTGCCTTCATTCTCCCAAGTATGCCTGAAAACAGCCTCGCAAAAGGGGTGAAAAAGCGTGTCTTGGCGAATGAAAAGCGGAATGTCGCGATCGGTCGGCAGCTTGACGGTGCGGTAATTGGAGGCCTCGACGCGGCCCTTGCGGGTGAATGCGTACATCGTCATGTCTTGCGTGCCCTTGCTATTGGCCATGCCGAGGCGGATGGGCAGCATGAAACGGGGGCTGTTGTATTGGATCTGAAGCGGCCGCAGGGTTTGTAGGCCCTTGGATCTTTGCTCCTTCAGGTTCACCTTGGCCACAAAAAATTTCATGCCCTCCTTGATGTAGGGATCGAGCACCTCGTCGGCACCCTTGGGCAGCTTGTAACCATTGATCTGAAGCCAGATCTTGAGGCCCTCGCTTTCCTTGGCACCCAAGATCACGATGTCGTATTCGCCCACCGTGTACTTGGCGTCGACGTCGATGCCGAGGGCTTGCTCCAATTGTTCCATCTTCTTTTGGTAGCTCGCACCCGACTTGCCGCCGCCGCCGTCACCTTTGATGTTGTCCTTGCCAGACATTATCATGTCTCCCTTGGGCATCCTCGCGAAGAAACAAGGATCGCTCTCCCACTTCTCGACCATGCGCGGTGCCGTGTAGGCATCGATTTTCTGAAAGATGTATTGCTGCACGACGCGGATGTCGCTCTTGCGCAGCACCTCGGGCACGGGCACGATCATCGCAAAGTCCTTGGCGTCGCCCTCGTAGTCGCTCGACATCGTGACGACCGTGCGCTCGCCGTCGCGCACGATGATCACCTGCGAAGACTTGTTGTAGAGCATCGGTCCAGCGCCCGTGGCCTGATCGGCCCGCTTGACCTCCTTTCGGACGAAGCAGCCGCAGAACGCAAAGGCCTGCTGCCCCCCCGCAAGGAGCAGCGGCAGGACCATGCTGATGGTTTTGAATCTATACTTTTTCATTTTTCTTGGGAATTTCACGGAGAATAAAAATGGGTTAGCTCGGCGTCGAGGCCGGCGGTATGTCCTTGGCTTTTCGCCCCATCACCCGCACCAAAACCCCCGCCACAAACATGCCGCCCGCCAGGATGAACAGCCATGCACGCGTGCTCAGCCCACCAGCATCGGTGGAGGCAGCCTCATGCAGGTAGGCATCGCTCGCGGCGACGCTCTCCTGCTCATCGGCCAGCGAGGTCAGGTTCGCTGGGGTGCCAGGATCGGTGGCCGATGCGGTCGAGGTCGTGTCGGTCACGGGCTCGACGCTCGCTTGCAAGGTGCGCTGCCCACTGATGCGGTCGGGCTCGCCCGGCTCAGCCGCCCCGATGTAGCTCGACCACTTGCTGGTATTCCAGCCCGTGAGGGCGGCGAGTTCCTGCAATTCCTTTTGGTGACGCGTGCGCAAGTCGCTGAGGTAGCGCTTGCCTTCGTCGCAATCGAGCGAACCCTGTGCCTTGTGATGGATCACATAGCGACCTTGGAAGCGGCTCTGATCGGGCGTGTTGATGAACATGAGGTCTTGGGGAAAGGTCTTGCGGCTGTAGCGGGCATGCAGGCGGGTCACGAAGAGGTCGCCGCCGTAGCCGCCTGTGCGGGAGTCGGGATTGATCCACCACACGCCCGCTTCCCGCAGCTCGGCAAATGTGATCTGAGGCCCGGCACAGGGATCGCACTTGATGGGCTGCTGCGAACTGATGTCCCAGGCATATTCCAGCATCACATTGTTCTTGCCTTCATAGGTCCAGGCCCGCTCGAAGGTCGATTTGTAAAAGTCCCCAAAGAGGTTGTCGGTCATCACAAACTCAGGGATGTCGCGGTCGGTGGGGAGCTTGGTTGTGCGGTAATTGGCGGTCTCGACGCGGCCCTTGCGGGTGAAGGCATACACGACCATGTCTTGCGCGCTCGTGGCATTGGCCATGCCCAGACGGATGGGCAGCATGAACTTGGGTGTGTCAAATTGGATCTGCAAGGGGCGCAGGGTCTGGGATCCGAGCGCCTTTTGCTGCTCCAGATTCACCTTCACCACAAAAAATTTCATGCCGTCCTTGATGTAGGGATCCAAGACTTCGCCCGCACCTGCCGGAATCTTGTAGCCATTTTCCGTGAGCCAATCCTTGAGGCCAGTGCTCTCGGTCGCGCTCAGGATCAGGATGTCATATTCGCCGACCACGTATTTGGCCTCGACCGTCACACCCGTTTTGATGTCGCTCTTGCCCGTCGTGGAGGTGGGCATCGGTGACCTGACCGCGTCTTTGGCATAATAATATTGAGTATTCTTTTCACGCAGCTGCGGGCAGGGATTTTGGTCCCAATACTCGACCATGCGCGGCGCGGTGTACTGGCTGAATTTGTCAAAAATGTACTGCTGC
>JANMIM010000392.1:0-3491 GCA_031375795.1 Bacteroidota bacterium | reverse complement strand
CGGCCCCGACGGCAAGCCGCCGGGCTCCTCACTCGTCTCCCAATACTTGCGAAACTTGCGGTCGATGCGAATGCGGTCGCGCCACGGCTCCGAAATGAGCTTGGGTGCCGCCGCAACCGCCACCGCGGCGGCGGTTTGCGCGGGCGGAATCGGGAAGCCGGATTCGTAGATCGTCGCGTCCATGCCTTGGAAACCCTCGGTTTCCATGACGCGCCGTATCAGCGCTCCGACATTCTTCACCTCCTCCAGCGTCTTGGCTTTTTTGGCGGTCTTGGATTTGTCGGGTGCCAGGATGTAGAGCCGCTGGATCGGGCGCGTGAAGGCCACGTAGAGCAAGTTCATGTTGTCGAGCATGGTCTTCTTCAGCTCCTCGTCGTATGTGTCGCCAAATGCGCTCTCCTCGATGCCAGCCTGCGGCTTGATCAAGTGTGCCCCGGGATAGTCGCCAAACAGCTCGCCTGACTCGGCCCAGATCGTCGATCCGGGTTTGGGAGACATGCTCCAGTCGGCCCTCGGGATGATGACCACGGGAAATTCCAGCCCCTTGCTTTTGTGGATCGTCATGATCTCGACGGCATTTTCGCCGTCGGGCACGATCAGCGAAAATCCTTCCTTCTTCTCCTCCCAAAACTCGAGAAACGCCCCCAGATCAGGTTTCTTGCGCTCCGAAAAGGCCAAGACCACGTCGAGGAAATGCTGAACAAAGGCGGGTGCGGTGTCTTGCAACCCAAAAATCCGCACGGTTTCCTCTGCCAGTTCATACAGCGACAAGCGGTCGGTGCGGTAGCTAAGCCGCCTGAACTCGACCGGCAATACTTCCAGCATGGCGGTCACGGGGTGCTCGTCCTGCAACAGCTCGCGGATTTTTTTGGCGGGATCGATGCCCCAATCGGTGTCGGGGTGCAGGTAATTGAAGAAATAATGCAGCACTTCGGCCCTCGGGATGCCGTCGCTGGGGTCAAAGAGGAATTTGAACAGGCTCACGAGGAAGTTCACGACCGGCGATTTGGAGAGCAGGATGGACTCCGCGGAGATCACGCGAATGCCCTCCTTGCTCAGCGCCTCGGCGATGTCGCTGCCTTCGTTTTTGGTTCGCACGAGGATCGCGACGTCGCGCAGTTGAAAGCCTTGCTCCTTGAGGCTCAGCACGAGCTCGACGGTGCGGGCATAGGCCATCTCGGCAAACGGCGCCTCGTCGATGTTCACCAACTCGACCCGCACGAAGCCCTGGGTCTCGTTGCCGGGGCGCACGAGCTGGCCCACGCCCTCGTAGATGATGCCGATGTCGGGGTGCTCGGCCGCGACCAATGAAACCGCCTCCTCAAAGAAGCGGTTGTTGAAGTCCACGACATATTCCTTGCTGCGAAAGTTGCGGTCCAGCACGAGGGGGGTGATTCCCAGGTCTTGTGGCACCAGAAATTCCATGAGCGAGGTCTCGCCACCGCGCCAGCGGTAGATGGCCTGCTTGCTGTCGCCGACGATGAGCAGGCTGCCGTCGTGGCCCGCGCCGCCCGACCGCAGGTTGTCCACGAGCGGGCGCAGGTTCAGCCATTGCAGGAGGGAAGTGTCCTGAAACTCGTCGAGCATGTAGTGTTGGTAGCGCTCACCCAGCCGCCAATAGATGTAGTCGGGCGCCTCCTCGCGCATGAACTGCTCGATCTTGGGCTGGAAATCACTGATGTGGACGACATTGTACTGGGCCTTGTAGCTTTCGATCAGGTCCTCGATCTGCTGCATCACCGCGAGGGAGTGTACATTTTGAAACGCGTGCCAGGCCGTGAGGTATTCGTCATATTCCCTTTGGAAAAATTCCCAGACAGCTGCGACAGCCGCGCGCAGCCCGGCGTCGAGGGCTGCATCGACCCGTGGGTTGCGATCCCCCTTGCGCAGCCATTGGTCCTCCTCGGCAGCCTCCTTGAAGACTTTGGAATTCACGAGCGCATGGATGTCGGTGGGTTTCATCGCCTGCGTGAGCTTGTCGAGCTTGGTCACCACGCTGTTTCCGCTGCCGTTGAAGTCTTTGGGATCCAGTCCAAATTGTGCGACGACGGCCATGGCGGTTTTGGCGAGGTCCTGCATTTGCTCGGGAAATGCCCGCTTCTTTTGGCGCAGCAGGGCGATGAATTCCGGGAACAAGGCGTGGTCAAAATCCTTGATGGAATTGAGAAATGGCTTGCTGCGTTCCTTGAAGAGCTCTTGCCCAACTTCCTTAAGGTCAGCCTCGATGCGCCATCCACTTCGATCCCTCAGTTTCTCCTCGACAAAGCGCACGAGGATCTCGGTGACATAGTCGTCGCGCCCGATCGTGTCCATGAGTTGGTCGACCGTGCGCTGCAAGATGAGCTTGGTGTCCATCTCGATTTCAAATCTGCCCGGCAGCTCCAGGTCCTTGGCAAAACTGCGGATGAGCTTGTGGGTGAAGCTGTCGATCGTGCGCACCGCAAAGTTGGCGTAGTCGTGCAGGATGTAGCTCAGGACCGTGGCGGCAGACTCGGCGATCCCGGCAGGGAGCAGGTCAAATTCATCGATGAGCACCTGCTTCATCGGCGTTTCCTTGCCCTTGGCCAGGCCCGCGAGCTCCGACAAGATACGCTCCTTCATTTCCCCGGCGGCCTTGTTGGTAAAGGTGAGCGCCAGGATGTTTTTGTACCGCAGCGGATTGCGCAGGGCGATGCCGAGGTATTCCTTCACGAGGGTGAAGGTTTTGCCGGACCCCGCCGAGGATTTGTAGATTTTGAAAAGTGCTTTGGCCATGTGCATGCAAGATAGGGAAAATGGCGTAAGGTAGGGAGGGAGAATCAGGCAACACGCACTTGGCCAAGCAGGCTGCTTCTGTCCGCGATCAATTCAGCCCTTCGATATTGGGAGAGAATTCGTAATTTGGTATGATCGAGCACAGCGTTGGAAATCGCTCTGAATATGTAACCATCGTTGGCGAGCCATGGATGAAATTATAGAGAGCCCATACTATCTTTTGACTGTCATCTTTGTTTTGGGAGTAGCAGCCATCGTGCGACTAGCCGTGAAACGGCGGCTCGATGCACAAGCAGCCAACCCCGATGTGGCCGGTTCCAGAGATCGATTTGGGGCCAATGAGCAAGAAATCGTGCGTTTCGATCGCCGAGGCAACGTGGCCCAACGCATCGCTTGGAGCAATATCGCGCAAATCAACATCATCGTGCATGCCACGCACGTGGAGAAGCGCGTGGATTGGATCGTGATCGCGGAGCTGGGCAGTCGCAAAAAAATCGTGATGACGCTAGGAGAGCCAGGCTCCATGCAAGTCTGGGACCGCATACAACGGTTGCCCGGGTTTGATCGGGAAGCACTCGACCAGGCAGTGAATACTGTCGAAACAGGTGAATTTGTGGCTTGGAAAAGGCCGTGAACCGATCAGCTGGGCCACCTTGGTTGATGTTGCGGTTCGAGCAAGGCGAATAGGGAGTCAACGATGCAGGCATGGGCGACGCCATCGACTCCGGGAGCACTTT
>JANMIM010000922.1:0-4613 GCA_031375795.1 Bacteroidota bacterium | reverse complement strand
TTATAAATAAATGGTTATCTGCGTATTGCCGTTGTGGCAGGGCTTGCCCTGCCACTACCCAATGGTCAAAACCCTGTATCAAATCGTAATTTCCAGCGGGCGATCAGCGATGGATTCTTTCAACGCTGATAATCAATCCTTTTGGTCGCCGAAAATCCAAAATCGAGGTCATTTGTATCCATGCAACCGCGCGCTGTCGACCCCGTCGGCGCGCACAAAAAAACGATCGTCTTGGTCCACCAGTGGCTGATGCAGCAGCAGGCTCGACTTCACCAAGTGCACGAGGGTACGTGAGGCCGCCGCCTTGGGAATTTGCGCGAGGCTGGCATATTCTTGCACGGTGATGGATTTGGCCGTCGCGAGATGTTGCATGAGAATGCGCTCCTTTTCGCCGTATTCCACCTTCATGTCCCGTTCACGCCCCTCGTAGCGCAGCAACTCCACCGCCTCGCGGCTTGCGCGCACGCTCGAGTCTGCGATGCGCAGGAGTGCATGCCCCACCGTGTCTGTAGGATCCTCCAAGGCAAAATGCGGCTTGGTCTTGCTGCGTGGCACGACGATGCACACCACGGCACGCTTGCGGGACAGGGCCACCACATCGAGGTGCCATTCCATCGCGGGTCGTACCCAGTCGTTGAGCTGGAGCTGGATCGCCTCCTCGATCTCGCGGGGATCCTTGAGGCCCGGGATGCTGCCGTCGTCGTCCACGCCGATGAAGACGGTGCCGCCTTGCGTGTTGGCAAAGGCCACCAACTCGCGCATGAGCTTGGGCCATTCAGGCAGCTTGTGCTTGAATTCCACTTGCAGGCCCTCCCCCAGCATCACGATCGATTGCAATTCCCGGAATGTCATCCCCCAAAAATAGCGCAGGATTCTTAAGATTGAAAGGTGGCCGGGATTTCGATTTTGCCAATTGCATCCCGTTTCCCGATTGCCCTACAAGCCAGAGATGTTGATTTTGCGCACTGCGTTGTTTCCTGCCAGCAGCGGCATGTACATCTGCTCGGCCTTGGCGCAATTGAGCACATAGCGGCCATTGAATCGTGGCAGCAGCTCGATGTCGATGCTGTATGTGCCGGCAGCCATGTAGCGGTAATAACACACGACTTTTTCACGGAAGTACTCGCGGTATTGGTAGTAACCGCCATGGGAAATGTAGCCGGGGGATTTCACGCCGTAGCTGCAGCCCGCAGGGATCGGCACCTCGATCATCATGTATTCCACGTTTCGTTTCACATGGACTTTTACGTGCAAGGTCACTGGTTCGCCAGCAGCCAAGGTTTCTGAACCTGGCTTGTATCGGGGACCGAGGAATTCGCTGCGAATGTCAAACAAGGAATCGACACGCTGCGGCTGCGGATTGAACCATCGCTGGTAGGCGGTGAAAAATACGAGGCCAAAGCCTTCTTTTTGGGCGATCATCGAGCCGGGGACTTGGTCCAGCACGAGGGTAGAATCAAAGGCCAATGGCTGCGAATGCCCGTCGATCTGCAAGGTGACCTTGGGCTTGTCCACGATGGCCTTGATGCCGATGTCGGAAATCAGCGTCTGCAGCACCTGCGCGGTCAGGTAGGTATTGCCCCAACCCTGCACACCCCGCGCTTCCAAGATGAAAAGCAGGTAGGGCAATAGCTCCGCCCGTGGCTTGCCAGCCCGCCGCATGATGCGGTAGGCCGTGAGCATCGGCTCCAGCGGGCAATAAGGCGTGCTGCGGTTCCAAGAGGCATAATTGAGCCGCTGATGATAGTTTTGCAGTTCCACCGCCATCAACTTTTGCAGCGAATCGAGGTCCACCGTCATCCCTGCCTTTTGGCGCAACTCCATGATCGCCAGTTGGTAAGGCACATAATGCAATTTCAGGGTATCCATGGCGTCGATCTTGCTGCGGATGTCCAGCTCGGGATGGATGGATTGGACCAGCTGCAGGGCCTCGACGTTGCCGAAGTTGTACCATTTGTAATCGAGGTGCAGCAGCAGGCCGGGAACCCAATCCAGCATTTTGGTTTTGACGACATAGCCCATCTCGCGTGCCATGAGCAGCGCCTTGGTCGCGTGCAGGCTCACCCAGATCTCGGGTTTCATGCCCGGCCACCAGCCCCAGGCGACGCCGTTTTCGGGAGCGATACGCTTTTCGAGCAGTTGGATGCATTTTTCCACGTCCTTTTGGCTGCTGCAAGGGCGGTCGAGCGAGGTGAATATCTGCTGCTCGGCGAGCAAGCCGATGAGCTTGGAGCTCAATTGCTCATTGCAAAGGTGCTCATAGTCGTGGAGGCCTTTTGTTTCCGAGAGGAGCAGGTCTTGTATGCGTGTGGTGGCATAGATGTGCACGGGACCGCCCTCGGCCTTGAAACTGCCGACTTGCAGTGTCGTGTCGCCCAGCAGGGTCGCCATCGTGCCGCGCGCGTCGCGCATGCCGATGGGAAACACCCTGATGCCCAGCTCCTCACCGTCGCCATAGCCATCGGCCTTGTCGGCGAGGTAGCTCATTCTCAAGGAGTCTGCCCCCTGTCTTGGGGAGAATACAAGCGTGTCCAACTGCACCGGACCGCATTCTCCCTGACGCACCTGCTCCCGCCCGTCGACCACAAACCGCCGCCGCATCTGCACCGTGTCGCCGGTGTAGTTGAGCACCTTGCCGATGGCCAGGCAGGTGTCGCCCGCCATCAAGAAGCGCGGCAAGGCCAGCCGTGCCGCCAGCGGTTTCCAAGCCTTGATGAAAGCCGCCGTCGCCCCGGTGCGCCCGCGTCGGTCCACCGCAATCGCGTAGGCGTCCCAGCGCGTGATGTCCTCAGGAAACTTCACCCGAAATCGACTGTTGCCAGACTTGTCGGTGCGCAGCGTAGGTTCCCAAATGGCATTGTCCCTGAAATCGGTCCGCATCACCGTCTTTCCTTCCAGCTCGGCCATCAATTCGGTGGGAAACTCAGGTCTTGCGTCGTCGGAGGGATCGCCTCCGAGTTCCAAACGCCGCATCGCAGGGCCACGGTTCGTCGAGATGCTCATGCTCTGCGACAAACGAAGGGGTTCTCTTTGCACGACCGACATGGATACCGTGGCATCGGTGCTATAGCTCATTGAAGCCCTCGATGAGGTGACCACGACGGTATTCATGAGGAAGGAGGATTCCGCAAGTGGAATATCAAGCTTTGGCAGGCCATTCCAGCGAATGAACTTGGTTTCATAGCCGAGGTAGCGCACCACCAGCGAGTCGGTTTCCACGGGGATATCCAGATCAAACTTGCCTTGAAAGTCGGTGTAAGTGCCAGCATGATATCCCTGTGCATACACGACTGCCGCGATCATTGGCTCGCCAGTGGCATCGTCGGTCACGGTGCCAGACACATGCACCGTGCGCCCAGAGGTGGGTCGGTCGTAGTACAAGCGCGGATAATTTGTGCCCGGCGAATCGTAGGAACTGGGCGAATTGTAAATGCGAAGATTGGGATCCCTGTAGGTGAGGCGGGCGATGAAGTCTGGCAAGGAGTCTTGTACCTCCTCTTCTTTGTAGCGCAATTGGATGTAATTGCGGCCGTTGGGGAGGATCGTCGCAGAGTCCAGGCGCACATAGTGCTCATTTTCCATCATGAGGTACAAGGCCCACTTTCCCACGGGAGCCTGCATTTCCTGCTGGAAATTTGCACGGAGGACATAGACTAAATGGCGTTTTTCATCCTGGAAAATCACAGCCTTGGGTCGCGCATCCTTCAATTCCCACTGAGGATGGTTCATGGTCAAACGGCCATAGTCCTTGCCATGAAACTCATCCCATTGCAATTGACGGGACTGCTTGCGCGGCAACCTGCTACGACGGTACTCCGCAACGATGGAATCCCTGCGCCAAGCGCGGTCCTCGACGACGGGAATGACATTGTAGTTGAGAGCCTTTGGGTAAAATTGCTCGGCCAGCGTGCGCATCTTCACGGTCCTGGGACCAAAATCATACTCAAAGTTGGATTCGAAATCGATGTTGTGGGAATAATCGTCAACTTTCTCAAATGCCATGCTACCACGCTTTGCAGGGCCACAAAGATTCGAGCCGCCGTCTTGCAAAAGGAATATCCGATCTCCAAAGCCGATCATCGACTGCCCAGGGTTGCTGTAGTTGCGGTAGGCAAATGTATAGGCATTCACCAGCGATTGCTCGATACTCTGCATCTCCGGTTTCACATCCCATTTCTTCACACGCACTGGCAGGTGGTCCAGGTCCATGCTCAAGATGGTCTTGTAGCCCTGCGCCACGACGAATGTATCGATGCGCACGACTTGATTTGGCAGGCGAATCTCGATCATGTGCCTCCGGTTGGGCGCGATTGCAAAGGAATAGGGGGATCGGGGCCTGCTCCATGCAAAATAGACGGGGTCGCCATCGATGTACACCACCTGCACGGGCTGGATGTCGCCATCCTGCACCACAAAGGGGGCGATCTCTGCCGATAGCGGCTCGATGGGGTGCCTGTACTGGTAAATGTGGGTGTCTGGGTAGAGAAATTGATACCAAGCCAAGGTGTCCAGACGGGCACGTGTGGCCCAGGTGGGGTATTTGAGCAAGAACTGATGATTGATCGAGGAAGCCCGGGCGACGCTGTAGTCGCCCAGCGACGCGATGCCGCGCG
>JANMIM010000919.1:0-3301 GCA_031375795.1 Bacteroidota bacterium | reverse complement strand
AAAAACACTCACTGCAGCACCACCCGACGCATTTCCACCAGCTGGGCTGAGCGGAAACGGATCAAATAAGTGCCCCGAGCGAGCTTGGAGGCGTCGACTTTTTGGTCGATGCCGGAGGCCACGTCGCTGAACTGCCAGGTCGCACTGGTCTTGCCTTGCAGGTCCATCAAGTCGACCGACAATTCCCCAAACTGCATGCCTGCAACGGAGAATGTAAACGCGTTGCTGGCGGGGTTGGGGGAGACCTCGATGGTCGCGCCCCTGAGGCTGCCTGCGATGCCGGTGACTGTGAGCGACTGCGTGGTCGTGTCTGAACCACAGCTGTTGGTGGCGATCAGGGTCACGGTGTAGGCGCCATTGGTGGCGTAGGTATGCGATGGACTGGCCGCGGTGGACGTGCCGCCATCGCCAAAGGTCCAAGCCCAAGTCGTCGGTACGCCCGTCGACATGTCGGTAAATGTGTAGGCGAGGCCAGCGCCACCCACTGCAAAACCAAAGGCCGCGCTGGGCGCAGGGATCATGGTGACACTAAAGGTATCGCTGCTCACGCATCCATTGATGTCGACCACGGTGACGCTGTAAGTACCAGGTTGCGAAACTACGATGGATTGTGTGGTTTCCCCAGTGCTCCATGTATAGAGGCCGGGCGCAATGTCGGCCGTCAAGGTATCAGACAATTGCGCGCAGAAGCTGCCGTTGCCAATGATCGTGACGGTGGGCAGGAAGCCGATTGTCACTGTATCGAGCGATGAACAGCCGCTGATGTCGTCGACGATGACACTGTAGGTGCCGGCAGAAACCAAGGTCGTCTGCGTGGTGTCGCCATTGCTCCAGAGGTACCCGAGGCCCGTGCCAGCATCCAAGAGCAGGGAAGAGCCATCGCAGACCATCGTGTCGGCAGGCAAGAAATTGGAAGCCACCGAGCCTACGCTCACGTTCACGGTATCCATCACCGTGCAGCCAGCGCTATCGGTCACCATCAAGACATAGGTCGTATTGGCACTCGGCGAAGTGGTTGGATTGCCAATCAGGCTGTCATTGAGCGTACTGCCATTGCTCCAGAGGTATGTCAAAGGGCCTAGGCCACCGCTGCCAGCTGGGCTGCCGCCAAGCATTGCTGAGTTGCCGGGGCAGATCGATTGGTCGGCACCAGCATCGGCAACAGGGTCGAGCACGGTGCCATAGATGATGAAAGGGAATCCTTGCGCGGGCGTGCCGGTGCCGCCGTCGAGGGCATTGTTCCAGGCCGAGCCGATGCGCTGACGGCCATTGCCCGTCAAGGCTACGTTTACCGGCGTGCGTGCCGGGGCCCAGGGACCCGAGCCGAGCGAACCCGTCGACGCCCAATCCAGCCAAAATGTGCCCGTGCTCAAGACGACGTTGTTGAGCGCACAGACATTGCGCATGATCGGACGCTGTGAATTGCCCGTCGTGGTTTCCGTGATGCGATAGGCGCCGCTCCAGGCGGTGCGCGTCATGCGGTTGGTGGTGGTGTCGCCAAAGACGATCGCTGATCCGACGGCATCGGGGATGCTGTCCCAGATGCGGAAGTTCACGCCTGTGAAGGTCGAGGTCGTCGTCGAGCCTGTCTGGTAACCGAAATAGACGATCGAGTCAATGCGCCATTTGCAGTCTGGGATGACAAAATCATCGGCGACACGGTTGAACAATGCGGCTTGATGGCCAAAACCGATCGTGCCCATGCCAAATGTCGTCGTGTAAAGCACACTCTCATTGGCTCCCCCGGCACCTGTGCCGACGCTGTTGAAATAGGGACCGTTGTCGAAGAGCACCTGTGCCTGCAAGGCGACATTTGCCAATGGCAAGAAAAGAGCGAGCAAGGCAAATCTGAGGGTAGAAATTTTCAGCATCGTGAATGGATAATTATATAAGGATGAAAAGGAAATATAAGTCATAAGTTCAAGAAAACCAATGGCTCACCATGGAGTGAGCCATTGGTTTTGTCATATTTTCAGGGCAATCACAGATTGCCCCGCAGGTCCTGCTCTCTTTCGATCGCTTCGAAGAGGGCCTTGAAATTGCCCTTGCCAAAGCTCGTGGCACCCTTGCGCTGGATGATCTCGAAGAACATCGTCGGGCGGTCCTCGACGGGCTTGGTGAACAACTGCAACAGGTAGCCGTCCTCGTCGCGGTCGACGAGGATGCGCAATTGCTTCAGGTCCTCGATGCGTTCGTCGATCTTGCCGACGCGCTCCAGTAATTCTGGACCGTAATAGTTGTCGGGTACCTCCAGGAATTCGACGCCGCGGCGGCGCAGCGCCGTGATTGTGCCGATGATGTCGTCGGTGGCGACGGCGATATGCTGCACGCCGGCACCGCCATAAAATTGGATGTATTCCTCGATTTGGCTTTTTTTCTTGCCTTCGGCAGGCTCGTTGATCGGGAACTTGACCCGCATGTTGCCATTGGCCATCACCTTGCTCATGAGGGCGCTGTACTCGGTGCTGAGGTCCTTGTCGTCAAAGGAAATCAATTGCGAGAAGCCCATCACGTCGCGGTAAAACGTAGCCCAGGTGTTCATTTGGCCCCAATCGACGTTGCCGACGCAGTGATCGACATACATCAAGCCAACCTCGACGGGATTGTAATTGCTCTTCCAAGCCTTGTAGCCGGGCATGAACGGGCCGCTGTAGTTTTTGCGCTCGATGAACATGTGGATCGTGTCGCCATAGGTATGGATGCCCGAGCGCACGACGGTGCCAAATTCGTCAGTCATCGTTTCAGGGGCCATATAAGGCTTTGCGCCGCGCTTGGTGGTCTCCTCGAATGCGCTCGTCGCATCATCGACCATGAGCGCAAGCACTTTCACGCCGTCACCATGTTTCACATAGTGCTCATTGATCTCTCCACCAGGCGTGAGGGCCGTCGTGAGCACGAGCCTGATCTTGTCCTGCACCAGCACATAACTCGCGCGGTCGCGCACACCCGTCTCCGGACCCGCATACGCCAGCGACTGAAAGCCAAATGCCGTTTTGTAAAAGTGGGCGCTTTGCTTGGCATTGCCCACATATAGCTCCAGGTAATCTGTGCCGTTCAATGGAAGGAAATCCTTGGTCTCCTTCGGAGTATCGTAAACATTGGTTGCAGTTTCCATTTTATATCAATCAATAATTAAGAAGGAATAGGGAATAATGGGAGCTGGGCAGTGAATTGGGGAATGATGAACGATGAATTACGAACGATGGATGTAAAACTTCCACCATTTTCCATTTTCCATTATTCATTCTCCATTATTCATTCAACCCAGCTGCGATAATAGTGCGGATCTTCGATTTTCATC
>JANMIM010000844.1:0-2465 GCA_031375795.1 Bacteroidota bacterium | reverse complement strand
AATGAAACGAAGCGCGGGCCTCTGGCCCGAACGCTGATCGACAGCCCGCCTCTGGCGGGATTTACGTAGCCCCACGTATTCCAACATGTCTATTCCTATTTTCCTCGCTGGGCCACCCAAAGTCACCATGAAATCGATCCCAGAACCCATCTACCAAAAAGCGCGGAGAATCGACCCAAGTCCATTCTCCGCGCTCATCGAAATCACTCGACCTCCTGAGGACCAGCTCAAGGCTCCCAGTGCGTGGCCGGCTTGAAGAAACGATTCCACCTGGGACCGCCCTCAAAGCTGAACAGCACAAACCATGGCCGGCCGACGATATGGTCTTCGGGCACAAAGCCCCAGTAGCGGCTGTCCAATGACTGATGGCGATTGTCGCCCATCATCCAGTAATAGTTCATTTGAAAGGTATAGCTGGTCGCCGGGCTACCATTGACCAACCACTTTCCATCCTTGTATTCCAGCGTATTGTGCTCGTAGACCTCGATGCACTTGCGGTAGAAGATCATCGTGCTGTCATTGAGCGGCACGCTCTTGCCCTTCTCAGGAATCCACAGCGGCCCAAAGTTGTCGCGGGTCCAGAGTACCTTGTCGGGGTGCTTGGGAAACACGGCATTCTTGGGTTTGGGCGAATAAACTTCCGGGTCCAGGGGATTGCCCGCCACAGACGCAAATTCGCCCTGGATGGTGTAGGCGCGCTCCAAGGAATCCATCGTGTTGAGGTCGCTGATGTGCGGGGTCACCTTCACGCCAGGGATGGCCGCAATGCGGTTCTTGGTTTCCTCGTTCATGTTCAACTCCCACACATCCACCATGTTCATCGGGTTGCGGCTCTGGGGGATCGCATTCATATTGCTGCTCGGTGGCAGGCGGAAACCTTCTTTTTCCAACCTACGGCTCCCGATGCCGGAGACGAAATAGGAGGTCTGCAAATCCTTGGCCTTCCAGGCGGGTGCATTGTTGATGTACAGCTCGCCACGCCTCACTTCCAGCAGGTCGCCACCCACAGCGACGCAGCGCTTGATGTAGTTTTGCTTCATGCTGATCGTTTTGATGAACCCAAGGGCGGGCACGTCGGGGTTCACGTCGTCGTCGGGGTAGTTGAAAACCACGATCTCATTGCGTTTGATCTCCTTGAGCGCTGGTAGGCGGGAGTAGGGGAGGGTGACCCAATCCAAATAGGATTTGGTACCGGTCGTGAAAGGCAGTGTATTGTGTACAAAGGGCACCGACAGCGGAGCCATCGGCATGCGCACGCCATAGTGGAACTTGCTCACAAACAGGAAGTCACCCGCCAGCAAGGAGCCTTCCATCGAGGTCGTCGGGATCATGAAGGCCTCGAGCATGAGCGTGCGGATGAGCAAGGCTGCCATTCCCGCAAACAAGATCGCATCCAACCATTCCCTCACCTGTCCCTTTTTCTTATGTGCCGAGGCTGCCTCGACGCCGAGGTATTGGTCGGTCTTGTTGAGGCCCAGGTAAATGAAGTAGGCATAGGGAAAAATCACCGCCAAGGCATGGTCCACAAACCGATGCTTCCCAAACGAACGCACAAGGTCCAGAATGATCCCGATCCCCATCACGAAATTCAGCACGGGGATCATGTAAAAGACGATCCACCATTTGGGGCGGCCCACTAGTTGCAACCACACATACACATTGTACAATGGGACCA
Organism: Bacteroidota bacterium; assembly: GCA_031375795.1. Classification (GTDB taxonomy): domain Bacteria; phylum Bacteroidota; class Bacteroidia; order J057; family JADKCL01; genus JADKCL01. The sequence goes on along the minus strand of JANMIM010000844.1, from coordinate 790 downwards.
AGCCCTTCCACCAACTTTCGCCGGCTTTCTTGAATGTCAATGCAAGCCCTGTATGCAACAACAGGAAAAATGGAAGAGTGACGAGTAGATGGTATTGCATTCGATTATTCCGTTTTTGGGACTTGGCAGACTGGCCATGGACCGGTCGGCGGCGTCGCTTATTCTTTGAGAAGGGACAAATTTAGAAAAACCCTTGGGTATTACGAGGGTTTCGGAGAAATGGCTCGCTTTAGGGGAAATGAATTTCGCCTACCTGCCCTTTCCGATCGATTTGCTCCGTTTTGGCCCTCATTCGATGGGCATCACAAAGCTTTTGAAAAGTTCCAGCAGTTCCTCTTTTTTTAATCCGGGCACCGACCGGATCACGAGCGAGGGCGCTGTGGCGATCATCTTGGACGTCGCCGGCCCGCGCTGACCGTAGCCCTCGGCGGTGTCGAGCACAAATTGCAGTTTCATGCGGATGTCGGCGGCCATATCCCGCGCCTTGGCCACGGAATGCCCCTCTTCCATCACCAGCAAGCCCTCGACCTGGGCCATGAATTCCTCGAAATTCTGTGGCGGCTGGCTCAATCCCGATTTTTCCCGCGCCAGTGCTGCCACGTGCCAAGCCTCGATTTGCGTGATTTGGTCAAGGTAGCTCTGCCGATTTTGGCGCTCCAGGGGGGTGGATGGCGGCAGATCCTGGGTTTTGAGAAAATCCAGGATCTCGCCCAGCTTTGCGGCGGGCAGTGGAGACAGGCTGCATTCGGGTGGCGACTCCACCGTCGTGAACATGAGCGACATGTCCAGA
>JANMIM010000816.1:0-13899 GCA_031375795.1 Bacteroidota bacterium | reverse complement strand
GGTTCATGGAAGTCGTGGGGCCGTTGATGTAAAAGGCCACACCCGTAAACAGGATCGGAGCGGTCTCGCCTGCGGCACGCGACAGGGTCAATATCACACCCGTCAGGATGCCCGGCAACGCCTTGGGCAATACAATGTCGCGAATGGTCTCAAATTGCGTTGCTCCCAATGCCAATGTCGCTTCACGCAAGCCATTGGGGACTTGCCGCAGAGCCTCCTCGGTGGTCGTGATGATGTAGGGCAATGACAGCAGGCCCAAGGTGAGTCCCGCAGAAAGCACCGACGTGCCGAGGCGCAGGGATTGTACAAACAATGCCAAGCCAAACAAGCCGTAAATGATCGAGGGAATGCCTGCCAAATTGCGAATGGATGCCCGAATCAGACCCGTAAGCAGTGTGGGGCGTGCATATTCGTTCAGATACACGGCACACGCGATGCCAAAGGGCACGGCAAAAAGCGTGGCGAGCAAGGTAAGCCAAAGCGTACCGATGATCGCTGGCAAAATTCCGCCCTCCGTCATGCCATTCTTGGGATTGTGACGCACAAATTCCCATGAAAGGGCCGCACCGCCTTGTGAGAAAATATCCCCGAGGATGATGACCAAGAAAACGCAGACGATGACGGTGCTTCCCACGGGCATCACCCATTGCAGCAGGTTTTGAAGCTTTTTCATCCCCCAAACCTCCTTCGTCGTTTGGCAAAGTATTCCCCCAATACGTTGATCGCTAGCGTAATTGCAAAGAGCATGGTTGCGATCGCGAAGAGCGCGAAATAGTGCGTCGTTCCATAAGGCACTTCGCCCATTTCAATGGCGATCGTGGCCGTGATGGTACGCACGGAATCCAAAAATCCGTGCGGCATCGCCGAGGCGTTGCCCGTCGCCATCAAAACCGTCATCGTCTCGCCCAGCGCCCTGCCGAGTCCGAGCATCACGGCAGCTATCAATCCAGGCAGCGCAGCAGGTAGCGTCACGCGGTACATCGTCTGCCAGCGGTTGGCCCCCAAGGCAAAAGAGGCCTCCCGATGCCCATGTGGAACGGCCCGGATGGCATCTTCACTGATGGTGATGATCGTGGGTAGCGCCATGAAAGCCAGGAGAATCGAGCCATTGAGCGCATTCAAGCCATTTTGCAGGCCAAACACCCGCGACAGGAGCGGGCCGACCAAGACGATGCCCGCAAAGCCAATCGCCACAGAAGGTATGGCGGCCAGCATTTCGATGATGGGCTTGAGGATCGTTTGCAGTCTGCGAGGGGCGAGTTCCGACATGAAGGCTGCGGTGAAAATCCCGAGAGGAACCGCAATGCACATCGAACCGAGTGCGACGAGTCCCGTGCTGGCAAGCAAAGGCAAAATCCCGTAGCTGGGTTCATCCCCAGCCGGATTCCATTTTGTGCCGCCGAGGAATTCGACGGGTGACACCTGCGCAAAGAAACCAATGCTTTTGGCGATCAACATCAGCAAGATGCCCCCCAGAAGTCCGATCGTCAACATGCCGGCCGCCCGGAAGATTTGCCTTGCCCACCAGTCGATCCGAATCCGTTTTCGGGTGCTCATCGTGGGGGTTGATGGGGATAGTAGCCCGAAGCGGCGATGATGGCGAGTCCCTCCCTGGCGCTTTCAAATGTGAGGAATGACCGGATCTTGGGATAGGATTCCGACTTGAAATATTGGTACAAGGGGCGTTGGAAAAAGTATTTTCCTTGGGCCACCATTTCTGCATCGAGGGGAGAAACTGCCTTGCTTGCACTTTGTGAGATGATCTTGAGCACTTTGAGCCCTTTGTCGCCGCCATTTTGCAGATACCCAGCCCCGACATAGCCGATCCCCGAGTCGTCCACGCGCAAGGCCTCCAAGATTTGCGCATTGCCGTTCATCTGCTTGGCATGGGAACCAAATTCGATTCCCAGCCGTTTTTGGATGAATTCATGCGTTCCTGAGTTGCTTTGCCGCCCGTAGATGTTGATGGGGCGCTTTTGGCCGATGAGCGGTTGCCAGTTTTGATAGCTCCCGTCGAGGACTTTTCCAAGCTCCTCCGTACTGATGGAATCGATTGGCAATTTGTCAGAAACCACAAAGGCGATGGCATCCTCTGCAAAGATGAACGAGTCGATGCGGATGCCGCGTTCGGCAAAGGCTTCGGCTTCTGCGGCATTGATGCGTCGCGATGAATTCGCAATATCCGCCGTGCCGTTGAGCAATGCCGCGATGCCCAAGCCCGAGCCGCCGCCAGAAATGGAAATGAAAGACTTGTCACCTCGGGCATGAAACTGCTCCACCAACAAGACCGCGAGGTTTACCTCGGTATCCGAACCCTTGATCTTGATGCTCGCAGGCTGCCTACTGCAAGCGGTCAACATCAAAAGGATGAGGTATGTGAGCCACTTCATGCTTCCTTTCATTCAGTGGCTAAAAGAAAGCCATTGGTTGTTGTACAAGAAGAATGGGAGGTGATTTTTGCGTTGCGGTATGGTTAAATGTTTGGGGTGGAATGCGCTGATTCCCAACGATTGTACGCAGGTTGCGTCAACGTTTTCAGCTACGGCTGTTGCGTGATATGAGGATTTCTGCTATTCCCGTCGGTCGAAATCCTGTGGCTGTCATGGGTGCCAATGAGGTATTCTGCTTTCAGGTGCAGGCTTCGGTCGCTGACACCCGGTTGGGGCTGTTTGCGCTGGAAGTACATGCCTTCGTCGTGAGAGAAGACTGTGTCGATCAAGGGGTTGGAGCTACTCGAAGGCGGGGGATCAAAGGGCAATTTTCAATATTCCTGATGGTTATTGGCCACCTTCCCGATAAGCATCTTGTTTTTTTATCGGATCTTGGATTATCACCCAGCAGAAAAAGGAAATCGCGATGGATAGCCCAGCTAGAGGTGGTACAACGAGTTGGATAGGGTAGGGGCTGCCATTCCAAATTACGGAAATGAACACCAGTACCGAACCGAAACCATAGATACCAGAAGTAAACAATCCCAAATAAATACCCCATGCTCTTTTCACCCAGAGACCGTATGCTGCAATCATGGAAATAGGGCCAGACAAGATGAGGTCAGCGAGTGGAATGAGCCCATTGGAGATGTTGAAATTAGAAAATAGCCAGCCTTCTCCCCAACTAAACAACGAACCAATGATTGCGAATACTCCCGTTGTAAAAAACAGCCATGCGAATACTGAGAAGGTTCTTTGTGATTTTATCGACATATTATTATTGAGATTTGTTTGTCCCCGAAGCATGAGGTATAACACCCAGATAAATCCATCTCTATCCTTAACAACTTCGCAAATCTTACCGACAAAAAACAAAAAACTTCGTCTACCGGTCCAAATTGGCCCTATATGCGAAGGATTGCACGAGAGATCAGCCAGCGAGGCAGGTTTCCTGTTTCTGGCGATCCATTCCGGCGGATTTGTACTGTGAGTATTCCGGCCGAAAGGGAGCCAGTGATGGCAGGACACAATGCAACTTCCTTGACGACGAGTGGCATACTGCGCTCGCTGCAATAGGTGCCCCGTCGTTTTTCCCCTCTTTGGACGGTGTGCGGAGATTCCAATGCTGACAAGAATGCAAGCCATGGGAGTGAGTGGGAAGTTGTCCATGCAGGAGAATTCCCATCTACACCCATGACTTGCACATCACTCACTACGAGGCCGGCAGCACTCAATGCTGCAAAATCACTTTCCTTGCCGCCTTCGACTCCCCGTTGAGAATATTCAAGAAGTACACCCCCGGAACAACCGTGCGCGTGTCGATGCTCGCACGCCCTTCGCTACCGAGGCTGCCGGTGAAATTGCCATTGAGTAGGATTTTGCCGGTGGCATCCACCAATTCCCAAGAAGCAACTTCGGCCAATACCATCACTTTTGCGGTGAACTGACCTTGGCTCGGATTCGGATAAATGCCGACCTGTACCGCGTCGAGGTCGTTGTCTTCGACGTAAGTGGCTTCGCTCAGCCAAGATTTGCCGTCAAGGTTCCAGGTGGTATTGGTTTCGGGGTCGCAGGTCGTGTATTTGAGCAGGTGAGCCAATGCGGTCACAGCGATGTCTGCCAGCACGGGCGAGGTGCGCATGAGCGCCGTGTCCACGCCCGCGATTTGGTAGGAGCCGGGGTCTGGACCGGTAATTTGAAGGTGCGGAATCGATGGGCCAGCGCCAATCCACCAAATACGGCGCTCGACATTGGTATTGCCACCATGGCCGAGACCGATGCCACCGTGGTCGGTGGTCATGAGTACCAACCAGTCCTCGTTGGCGTAGGTAGGGCGGGCACGCAGGGCATTCATCACTTCGCCGATTTCCGCGTCACGGGATTCAATCACATTCATGTAGGCCGGATTCAACGACGTGAATCCGCTGCCGTGGCCGGTGCCGTCGCATTCGTCGTAGTGCAAGAAGAGCACGTCGAGATCAGGATCCAGCAATTGGGTTTTGGCGGCTGCCGTCACCAAGCCCTGGCCCCAGTCGCCGACGTCGATGCTTTGGTCCCAACTCGCGTTGAAGACATAGCCGCCGTTGCCGATATCGTCCATGTTGGGCCAGGTGATCAATTGCACGCATTTCAGGTCAGGACGGCATTCTTTGGCACGCGTGGTGAAATACGGATATTGGTTGTAATTCGCCCCTGAGTAGGAATTGCCCGTGACGCCATGCTTGGGTTCCCAGACGCCACACAACATGGTGCTCCAAGACGGGCCACTCACTGTGATGCCAAGGTGCCAAGAATCCCAAGTGTAAAGCCCCACGTTGCGCAAGGAGTCCATCACAGGCGTATTGGCTTGCTGAAAGGCATCGGAGCGCAAGCCGTCGATACCGATGAACAGGACCTTGGGTTCTGGTGTTTGCGCCTTCAAAAGCAGGCCACCAACAAGAGCGAGGAAAAGTGTAATCGTTTTTTTCATATCAGTAGAGATTGATTTCAAAAATTAAGTTTGATGCCGAGCAAGCCGCGCACCGAGTAATATTCTGTTTTCACGGGCCTGTCGCGTCGACCGCGGTAGATCACCATGGGATTGTTCGTGAGGTTGAGTGCCTCCCCAAACACACTCAGATGTTTGCTGATGCGCACCGCCATCGAGAAGTCCAGACTCAGGCTTTGCCCCACAAACATGTCGAAGTCATTGTCTTGGTGCACCACAATCGTATCGCCCGACTGCGGATCCTTGACCGCATACAGGTTCAATTCCGTGAGGTAGGGGGCTTTGTAGTTGAGCGCGAGCCGGATGGTGAACGTGGAGTCCTCAAAAAACAAGGCGGCATTCAGGACATCGGGCGATTGGCGCGGCAGTGGTTGAGGCGTATTGCGGGTAGTGATTTCCATGGCGCTCCACGTATGCGCGTAGTTGGCCGCGATGCCGAAGTCCTTGAACTTCCAAGGCAAAAAGCTGAGTTTCTTGGAAAAGGAGAATTCGACCCCGGCTGCAAAGGCTTGTGGCGCATTTTGGTACTTCTTGGAAATGACGCCGCCGGGAATCTGGAATTGGTTGGAAATACCGGTATTGTCAGCACTTGAACTTTCAAAGGCCGTGTAAATATGATCCGTCACGTGCTTATAGAAGCCCGCAAGGCTGACCATGCCATCCAACCCAAAAAAATGCTCGTAACTCAAGTCCAGATTCCAAGAGTATGAGGGACGCAGCAGGGGATTTCCGTAGATCAAATCAAAATTGGTGTAGTTGATGGCAGGCTGCCCGGGTTTGATTTCGTTGAAATTGGGACGGCGGAAGGAACGGGTAGCCGCCATGCGAATCTGATCATTGGCACCGAGCACATATTTTGCATTCAGCATCGGCAGCACCGCGAGGTAATTTTTGCCCGCCGAAATCGGCACTAGGTAGCGCGTATTGTTTTGAAGGTCCTCAATCACCGAATCTCCGGTCACGGTCGGACTCGTGTATTCAGCCCGCAGGCCTCCCGTCAGCACCCAGCGCGGACTCGGCTCAAAGCCTGCCATGGCATAAGCCGCCACGACCGATTCCGTGTAGCGGTAGGAAGACCCGATGAATTGACTGTAATAAGGTGTCTTCACCCCAAACGGCAGGTAACGCAAGGTGTCGCCACGGTCTTGGATAAATGCATCGACCTGCCCATCAGGCAATTGCGGAAACAATCGCCCATCGTAGGGGCTGCCGATCTCTTGCAGGAAACCGCCGTTTTCATCCACCGCCTGGGGTTGATAGGTGTTGTACAGCAGGGGTTTGGGATATGATGGGCTGCGGTCCCACAATTCCAAGCCGATTGTACGGCCACCTTCTTTCAGGCGGTATTTGCCGCCAAACTTGAGTCGCCACGCTGAACTGGGGTTCACGATCCAATCTGCCTGCGCTACGATCGGGTCGCGTTCGTAGGCCTCATTCGTCTCCGTGTAGGCGCGGGTGAAGGCAAACATCGTGTCGGTCGGTTTGTAGGGAATGATGTTGCGGTAACGCGGTTGAATGCTGTCGTAATGGTCGCCATATCCTTCGATGGGGCTGTCGATGTCCAGCACCTTCAGCTTATTGAAGGCATTGAATTCATCGGTCACATTGCCAAATTCATCCAAATAAAGGAAGTCGGTGAAGATCACATTCTTCTCAAATTCCAAGACGTAATATCCGTTGCGGGCGTCGCTTTTGTCTTTGAAGGGCACGTTTCCGTAGCCGAATTGGTTGTCATATGTGGCCACGCGCAGGTTGATGCTCGATTTTTCGCTCAGGCGAATATCAGCACCAAAATCCCCACCCGCCAGCTGGAAGTTCATCTTGTTGTGGATGTTTTGCAGCTTGATCGATTGGCCCACGCCCGTGCTCCAATTGTACATCGTCTTGAAGTTGCGCTCGTCGTCTTGCATGAGGCCATACATGCCCCGACCGTAGAGGCGTAGCTTGTCATTGGGCTTGTATTCGAGCATCAGATTGGCGCCGACGGTATTGCGCACCCCGTTGTAGTCGCGCAGTTCCAAGCGGGTCATGTTGTGGTCGATATTGCTGCTATAATAGGTTTGGTAATGGTCGGATGCCCAGTTGCGGCCATACCAGGACACGCCGGCCACGACACCAAACTTCTTGTTGCGGGTGCGTGTCCCATAGAGGATCGAGCCGTTGATCATGGGTTTTTGGGCTTGGGCATTGTAACCGCCGGAGAGGGTGGCTTGCAGGGTGGTTTTGTCGGGGACGAACCGGGTGTGAAAATCGACGCTGCCGCCAATCGCGTCGCCTTCCATGTCAGGCGTAAGCGTCCGCGCGACCACGGCATATTCGATGAGGCTCGTGGGCAACACATCAAAATTGAGGGCACGCGAGTTGTTGTCCTCGTCGGCGACGGGCAGGCGGTCGCCGTTGATGCGGGCTGCGCTCCAGTCAGAAGGCGTGCCCCGAAAGGAAATATACCGCCCCTCGCCCTGGTCGCGCTCCATGACCACGCCGGGGATGCGCCCGACGACCTCGGCACCGTTTTTGTCCGGCAATTTGGCAGCGGTTTCTGCGGAAACCACGACCACCGCATTGGGGCTGAGTTTGGTCATCTGCGTACTGCGCTTTTCGCCTTCTTCCAACTTTCCTTCGATGCGCACCTCGTCGAGGTACAGGGAATTGTCGTCTTCCAGTTTCAGTTCGCCGAGGGAAACCGTGGCCCCTGCTTGCACTTCAACCTCGATCTTGAAATCTTGGGTCCCAAGCGCAACGATCCTGAGTTCGTATGTACCAGCGGGCAATTCGAGTGAAAATTGCCCAGCATCGTCGGTCAATGTGCCAAAATTTGTAGCTGCAATACGCACCGAGACAAAAGCTGCAGGTTCATTGCCTTGCTTCACAGTGCCAGATACGCGTCCATTTTGGGCATGAAGCTTTGCCATCACCAAGATGCAAAACGTCACGCAAAACAGCAGTCGCTTCAATCTTTGTGGCATTTTCCGCAATGACATTCGGTGGAATTGTGAGGATGATCCGCTTCTTGCAACTGCAACAAGGTCAATGCGTTGTGTACAAATCCAAACGTCCTTGCAGTTGCGATGGCTTCGTCATACAAAGAGAGGGTAGGCTTGGTGCCTGCATTCCGTTGCGCCAAGATTCCGCTGTAGAGGGCCGAAAATTCTTGGTTCAGAGCCGTTTGTGCGGCAGGGTTGCAGCGCAGTACGTCGTGCCTTTGGGCCAATGCATGGAATGCGGTTTTCAGTGTGCTGTCGATGGTCGCCGATGGGTTTTGCGCATGCAAACTCGATGTAAAAAGCATCAGCAACAAGGTGCACAGAAGTGCTGGAAAGGAATTGAGCTTCGACATCCAATATTGAAATTCGCTGCACGAAGGTCGCGTTTCGGGCAATTGAACCCGTGAATTTTGGGTTAATTGTCGATGAAGCTTATGGTGGACAATGGAAAACGCCTGTCACTCGCCCGATGGATTTGCGCAGTACAGGTTGTCGAATCCGAATCCCGTTGGCGGAATAAAAGGCTTGGGCCGACAAGCTCATTGGATCTGATCGATCTCGATCACATTCTGTTGGAGCTCGAGATTGGCTGTTCCCTCGAGGGTAAACGTCACTTCGGTGCCGACACCCACTTGGCTATTTACTTCCAACTTTCCACCCAGATGCGCCACAAAGTCGCGGCAAAGCATCAGCCCAAAACCCGTGCCTTTTTCCTTTTTGGTGCCCGAGGTCGTGATATGCTCGCCTTGCTCAAACATGCGGATGATTTGTTGGGCTGGGATGCCGACACCTGTATCTTGTAGGCTGATGCGTACTTGGTTTGTACCTGCCAAAGAGACCTCCAATTGCACATTCCCACCCATTTTGCTGAACTTGATCGCGTTGGACACAAGGTTACGGAGAATGAAATCCAACATTTCTGAATCTGCAAGCACCTTCCATTCCCGATCCAATGTCCAATGCAAGCTGACTTCCTTGCGGGCGGCCGCATCCGCATACAGGCCCATGCAACGCTCGACGGCGGCATTGAGGTTCAGCCAGCCGGGGTTGGTGACCAATTCACCACTCTGAAACAGGGACCACCGCAAGAGATTCTCCAGCATTTCGCTCAGTCGCGTGACGCTCTTGAGCATCTGTTCCGCAAACTTGGTGGTTTGCTCAGGCCCAAATTCCTCGGGAGCCTCCAAGATCAAGTTCAGGTAGCCCATGATGCCGTTCACAGGGGCGCGCAGGTCGTGGGAAATGATGCTGTGGACCTTTTCCCGCACCCGCAACAAGGCAGCTTGCTTGGCTTGCGTTTCCTGCAACTCGGCATTGACGTTGGTCAGCGCGGCATTGCGCTCAGCCAAGGCCTCGCTTTGGGCCGTGATTTCCTCCAGTTGGGTGCGGATCTGTCGTGCCATCAACTGCACATCATGTGCGAGGGTGCGCATTTCGCCCCGGCCTGGCAAGTCCAGCGCGCGCGTTTCACCCTGAAATTTACCCTCCATTTCACGGTGCATGAAATCCGTGATGTTGCGGATCGGGTGGGTGATCTTGAATGCGAAATAGATGGACAAAGCTAGCGTGAGCAAAATGGCGATGCCAGCCAAGCCCAGGAAAATGTTGCGGTATCGGTTGCCCAGGTCTTGCGATTCGCTCAGGAGCAAATCGTTGAGCGCCTCGACTTCCCGTGTCATTTGCACACTGCCCTGGGCGATCTTCTGTTGCAAGCCTGCAGCTTCCGTGAGGCCCAAGCGTGCCTCTAGGATCACCAATTCATCAAACTTCTGAAGGTAGGCCCTCAACAGGTCGGCTTGTGACTTCGCAGCTACTGCCGCACCAGACTGAGCGAGAAGGTTCTGACCCAACTGTTTGGCCTGTCGATAGTAAGCAGTGTCCCGGCGCAGCAGATAGTCCTTTTCATGTCGGCGCAATTGCAAAATGTCTGCGCGCTGAAACTGGCTGCCGGCCTCGAGTTGGTGGGCGCTGTTGCGCATGTCGCCCATGAGACCGTAGCTCAGGAATCCACGTTTCCGCATTTGCCCTGCGTATTGGGCAAAATCTGCATTTTGCAGTCCTACAATCCTGCCCATCTCATCGATCTTGTGTTTGGCAAGCCCATTTTGCGTTTTAGACATGGCCTTTGGGAGGGAGGCGGCAAGCGCTTGAAGTGAGGCCAAGATGCCTTGGAAGCTCTCATTGTGTTCTTGCAGGGAGGGATCCAGACCTGTTTCGAAAAACCGAGGCGTCAGGATCGCCTTGCTGTTGAATTCGGCTTCGGCCTTTTGCATCCGCACGATGTCGAGCAAGACCTTGGACGACAGGTTGCGTACCACGTCGATTTTCTCAGACTGCGCTTGGTACCAATAAGCCAATCCCGCAACCGTGAAGGTGGTGAGGCTCACGAGCAGGAATCCCAGCAGAATGCGCACGCGCAGGCTGTGGATGCTGAGTCTATTTGCAAATACAAGCCAACGTTGGAGTCTTCTGAGTCTTGGAGCCATTGAACCACGAAGTTACCGCGAGGCTATCGGCCGAAACGGCACATCAGCCTAAGTTTGCATCAACTGAGCGTGAATAAATTGCGAATGCGCCGCAGGGTCAACGGACGTTTCTGCGTCAACTCGGCACATTCGCCACCCAAGCAATACAGTGTAGTGGGCGAATGGCGCATTAAGCATCAATCGCCACACATGCGGGAGCGATCCATTCCTCAATTCGATCTGAAATGGATAACTTGCGGAGGCGAGACGACCACGAAACGGATTTGGCAAGGACAGCAACAGCAGAAGAAAAAAGTCATGGAAAAACACATCGAATTCACCCTGGAAAGCGCCTACTACGGCGGCGACAAGCTCGGCAATGACCTGATCTTCAGGTTTGACTTTGAGGGCACGATCACGGTCAATGGCCAATCATCGATGCTGCCTGTGAGTCCGGCGATCATCAAGCCGAAGTTTGACAAGAAGACCGACATGGCCAAAAAGATGCCCGCCAAGATTTATGCCTTGCAGCCTGCGGCGCATGCAGGTGGCTTTGTCAGTGCCGTCTGCCACATCCATGTAATCGAGCTCGACAAGATCGGTGACTATGGCGATGGCGCAGTGCTACCCATTGAATTTCACGTGAATCATGTCGAAGAGGCCCACTTTGAATTGGAGGTGCCGGTCGTTTCCCACGGTGGGGACCGCGGGAAGATTGCCTTGTTTTTGATGAAGTTTAGGCTTCAGTTGAAGGGGTGATTTCTACTTGCAATTGCCGATAGGAGGGAAAATGACCATCGAGGGCTGTTGTTCCGATCGCCATCGGGATTTCGTTCCTGGCAATGTGTCCGTCCGCCGATCGCGGAAAGGCGCAAATTCGGTTTGTCCGGACGTCGGAACGGATCTGTTTTGCAGCGCAGGCAGGTGCCAAAAAGACAAGCACAATGTTGGAAGTCATTGAAATTTAATATGCTTGTCTGGAACTTTGCCAGTGGATTTTGACACGAGCTATCAAGGTCTGCGTCGAGCTTGGATCAAACTCAGGAATGAGATGAAACTACTCGATTTTTACAAGAAGTTCCCCTCCGAGGATGACTGCAGGGGTAATTTCAAGAAAGTGCTTGACCGTGAGCGGGTTGTGCGAAATGGTTGCTGCGGTGAGGAGCACTGGTGGCTGAAATCCAAGGCGATGTATGAATGCAAGCGGTGCGATCGCCGAAGGTCGCTCCGTAGCGGAACGGTGATGGAAAACAGCAAGTTGCTGTTCTTATTCTGGTACGTCGTGATGCACCTGATGACCGACACTAATCGGAACATCTCCGCGCTGGAGGTACAGCGGCAGATAGGCCACGATTACTATGAGCCGATCTGGCTGATGATGCAGAAGCTCCGCCTGGTGATGGCTAACCGGGACGAGAAGCACATGCTTTCGGGCGAAGCCTACCATCGACACCGGGGCCAAGAGCAGTGTGCTGCCGGAGGCTGGGCTGCGCACGGACAACTCGAAGATTCACAGGGGCTTGTACAAGCTGGTAAAGAAGATAGCCGCGAAGACCCTGCCCGGCAGGGAGGGAAGCAAGGCGCTCCCGTGGGTCCACACCGCGATCAGCAACGCCAAGGCATCGTTGAAGGGAACCTACTTCGGCATCTCGGAAAGGTACCTGCAAAACTACCTGAGCGAGTTCTGCTACAAGCTCAACAGAAGATATTTTGGCTACCGCCTGTTTGACGGGCTGATTGTCGCCGCAACTTATCGCTGGAACCAATGATCTGCTCTACTGGTAAGGTTACTGATAGGCTCATTTCAGTTTATCCCGTCCACCACTCATTTGGTACAAAGCATTCTGCATTTGGTTGAATAAACTTTGTCTGGAGCTTCGAGATGCGGTGATTTGCGCCATCGGTTAACACAAAAAAATTTTATTCATCTTCCATCATGAAAAATTACCTAAAGCTTCTTATCGCGGTTGCTGTACTTGCAACCTCGTGCAACAAAAACAACGATGAAGTGCTGAACGACAACGAGGTTGTCGAAATGATCGAATCTACTCTGGCGACTGCCGATGAAGGGTTGGCGAAGGAAGTAGAGTCTGCCGCAAGGCTCGCAAATGAGGCTGTTTCCGGAAGCCTCAGCGTTTGCGACATTGATTTTGATTCGACGTACAACCTGAATTACCAAGGGCTGGTCCGCGAGGTCAATTTCAATTATGAGTACGACTGGAAAGTGGGTTGCAGGAACGACGAACCGACATCGATGGACTTCACCGCCAAGCGCAATGGTTCATACGATGGGCCGCGCCTGCAATACAACGGAAACGGTACCAACAAATTCGAGATCAAAGACCTCGACAGCGGCTCCGAATACACGCTGGACGGCTCCATTGAATTCTCCGCGAATACCAGCCGTCGGCGGGTTCTTACCAACGAAATCGCCGAAGCAAATATCGAGATCGAGGCGGAATTGAAGAAACTCAAGGTCAACAAGACCAACTTGAAAATCACTTCCGGCAAGGCCAAATTCAAGATGAGTGCCACTTCGATCCTCGGCAGCGCGGACTATTCCATTCAGGTCGAATTCGGTGACGGTACCGCTGAAATTGATTACAACGGCAACGTTACCGTAGTGACGCTTTGACCCACCACGATTTGATGAAGCAACCAAATTCAGAGGCTTCCAATTCTTGGGGGCCTCTGAATTTGGTATTGACAAATAGGACTTCTGTCGGGCAGCGGCGTCGCAACGATAGTCCATCGCAGCGAGTTCCATCACTTTTTCAATGGAATTCGCTATATTGCTGTCGAAATGGCGCATGTATCTCTCAACTTCCAAAGGCAGCGATGTCGCTCTCAACCGTACTGATAATGAAACTGTCAAATAGATATCCATTCAGGATTCAAAGATTGCTGTTACTGCAATTGATCATTGCGGCAAGTCTTGTGTCAGTCCACGCGCAGAACACGAATGTGGAGACGTTTGAGGATTGTTTTTTGGTGCGTGCGGGGCTCACGAACCGGTCACTGAACTTCAATCTCTCGCCACGGCAATCCGGAATTACTCAGTATTTAAAACGCCTGTGGTATCGTCCCGGTGTCCAAAATACCTTGGGCGTGGGAGTACGTTTCAAAGGTTTGGGGCTTAGCTACAGTTTCAAACTCGCGCAACACCCGGTCATGCGGGCCCGCACCGGAGAAAGCAAGTATTTTGACCTGAGAATCAATTCTTTCGGCCACAAATACGGATACGATGTTTACTACCAGGACTACAAAGGCTATTTTATCAGCAACTTGGACGTCAGCAGTCTCAACAATTTCGTCAACAGTGCTTCTTCCGTGTTCAGCGGGGACACTTTGCTTCGGCTAGATGACATGCGTCTGCAAAACCTCTCGGCGAATTTCTTCTACATCTTCAACAATGAGCGGTTTTCCTTCAGGTCGGCATTTGTTCTGGATGAGCGGCAGCTTGAAAGCGCGGGTTCGTTTCTTCTTACGGGCTCTTTCGGGTGGACGAAAGCTTCTGCAGACTCCAGTTTCAT
>JANMIM010000785.1:0-8741 GCA_031375795.1 Bacteroidota bacterium | reverse complement strand
CAAAAAATACCAATCCGACCCAACCAAAACTTTCTTCACGTTGGATCATCCAAATCGATCCCGCGACGAAAAGCGCCGAAAGAAAAATCATGGTCCAGATTTTTGATTTTTTGGGGCGGAGGGTGAGGGTTTCGGAATTTGGGTTCATGCTATTCTACTAATCAAAAATCAGATTTTAATTCATCTCGCTTAAATCACTATTCCTCTGAAATGCCTGAGATTCGCTCCACGTAATCGATCGTCTCCAGGCCAGGCACGCAAAACGAAAATGTGGATACCCCGCCAACATTTGTGATGGCAAAATCTCCCATAGAGATTACGTCCATGCCGAGGATTAAGCCGAATGATTGGTTTGCCGCGCATTCGGTCACCTTCAGCTGTGGTAAGAAAAGCAAGTCTGGCAAAATCAAGCCCACTCTAAAAACGCTCGTAATTGATTCACCTTGAGCGTGCAATGTCGTTGCTTCGCCAATCGGTTCCAGGGCTAGCGCCCTCACGGTTTCCAGGGTAATTGCAGAGTGAGAGGCGCCAGTATCCCAAAGGCAAGATGTCCAGAAAGTTCTAGTGGTTTGGTCCTTTGAATCGATGTCTCGAATGGGAGTTGAAATTCCAACCTTGGAGATGATTTCCAAAAACCTACCTTGTTTTGACGGAATTGTCAATGCCTTAAACTGCTGATCCAAGGACGCTTGTGTTAAGGATGGAAATAGGGTGAATAGTTGTGTACTGTGTAGGCATCTTTTCCGGGAACACACAATTGAATACAAAACGTTCCCAATTGATAATCCCGGACAGCCGCCCAATAAGCGTCATCTTCTGAGTCATAGGCTCCTGCAACCTCATGGTTGACGATCACGAGGACCTTGCCGTTGTATTTCTTCACCAATTCATCTTGGTGTGCGCGGAAGTATTCAAACTGACTGTGGACGATTGGATTGAGCATAGCAGATTGATCAATAGTCAAATTTATTGAATATATACGAATACTAGCAAATTCTATCCAAAGATCGGTTCTATTCCTTGTCCTGTACCTTCATTTTCTTCCTCAGCCTTCACAGGCCTATTCCCCCACCCAAACAATCTTCTCGGTCCCGCGCCATTCATCGGTCTGCAGGCTCAAAAAGTACATGCCTTTGGACAGCCGCAAATCGGTGAGGTCGAGTGCGACTTTGCCTTGGGACTGGCCCTGGAGCACGCTGCGCAGGTCGGCGATCACGTGGCCGCTCAGGTCCATGAGCACGAGGTGGGCGGCCGGGGCATCGACTGGCATTTGGTAGTCGAGGATCACCCTGTTGCGCACGAGCGTCGGGTAGACGTGGAATTGGTAGCCCTCGCCCATGCGTGGGGTTTGCCCGACGACGACGGTCGTGTCGAAGTGCGCGACGATCGTGTCGGTGGTCGTGAGGGAGAGGCTTACGCTGTCGGATGTGAGGTTGGGCAGCAGCGTGTGGTTGAGCGCCGTCCAGTTGATGAGGGGATGGCCTTGGCTCATCACGGCCTTGAGGTGGATGTCGACGCCACCATAATATCCGGCGACATAGGCATAGCTCGTGGGGATCACGGTGTTCACGCGCACGTCGCCCGAACCAGGAGGATCGACCAAAACCGTGATGTCATAGGGCCCGGAGAGGTTGTAGCAGTCCACCATGAGGCTGTCGACCACGCGGCAGCGGCCATTGATTTGCGACCTGATCGAGTCCAGGTTCACGTACCAATCTGCGATGTTGCCGCCCCAGCGGGCGCAATGTTGCGGCATCTCGGGGGCGAGAACGTCCACAATGCTTTGCAGGTGGGCGATGAGTGTGTCGCAACGCATCGTTGTGTTGAGCAAGTCGGCATAGCGGTTGATGTACAGCTCCTGGAAGGTCGTGTCTGCAAAGAGCGCCGTGAGCATGTCTGAATGCGGTACACTTGGGTCGTTGGGAAACAAGTCGGTAGGGTTGCAGGGATCGTTGAGGTAGGTGGTGGTGCCCACGCCGGTATAGTTTTGCCCGAGGTTGTAGATATTGTCCTGATCCCAGAGACGGTAGCGCCACTTCACGCCGGGCGTGCTGCGCCCACGCCACCAGGCGGTATTCCAATTGAGCCAGTCGGTATTGACCATGTAGGTGTTCAGGATGAAGTAGTCGATGAGGCTCATCAATTCAAACCGATCGGCCACGTAGGCATGGTTGGCGGGGATCGACAGGTCATTGGTGGTCATGAAGTTGTACAGCGAATTCCAGGCGGTGTCGCTGCCTTCGTCGATCGTCAATCCTCCCCAGTAGGCCAGCATGTCCACGGAGTCTGGATCTTGGTCGTAATAGTAGTCGGCATAGTCGGCGTCGATGCGCTCCCTGATTTCATAGATGCCCCAATACTGGCCATTGATGTACAGCACACAGGGTGCCCAAGAGCGCTCGTCGAGGTTCAGGTTGTGCTGTTGTGACAGCGTTTGTGAAAAGACATCGCGCAGGTGGCAAGTGAGCAGGCCGCTCTGGAATCCGCCGGGGAAGTTGTCGGATGCCCCAGCCTTCAAGATGATCACGTCAAACTCATCGCGCGGCGAGTTTTCAAACAGCTTGTATTCGATGTTGTTTTCGTAGCCATAGTCGTCGCGCACATAGAACCGCATCCCTTTTTGGGGATAGGCCCAGGAATCGTTGCCATGGCCCCGTATGTCGCCATCCATCTCAAATTGCTGCTGCCCCAGCGAGTCAAAAAACTCCAAGGTCGTGATGATCTCACCATAGACGCTGCCAAAGAGGCCCGAATAATCTGGCGAGGCCACTGAGATCACATTGAGATTGTGATGGTCGGCATTGATGAAATACGTGTTGTTTTCAACGAAGCTGTGCGGGATCGAGACGTTGTTGCTGAAGCAGGCCGCGCGCACCACGGTGGTCGCATTGATGGGAATCGGTGCTGCGTATGCGGTCGATGTGGCGGTGGGCACGGCACCATTGGTCGTGTACCGGATGGTCATGTTGGGTTCGGTGGTGCTCAGTGACAGGGTTTGGGCAGCGGGATAAAAGCCTGGGGCAATGGAAAATGCCGGCCTCAAGGCATAATCTTGCAGTGCGCCTGTGTTGGAGGCTCCGGGTGTCGGTGTCGTGAAGACACCCCAACTCGGGGCGCCGTCTGAGGTGCGGCCACGGGAGTGGTTGCGTTGCGTGGGCTTGAGGGTGAGGCTGTCGAGCACGACGCCTCCGGTATAGGAAACAATGATCTTCTCTGCACGCATCTGCGTGAGCTTGAAACTTGTGTGGTAGACGCCGCCCACGTAGGTGTCACGCCCGGAGGCAAACACCATCATGGTCTGCCCCGCACCGAGCGAGATGGCTGGAAAAGCCCATTTCTGCAAGTTGCCGGGGCTGTCTGACAGGAAATAACCTGCCAAATTCACGGGATTGGTCGTCGAGTTGTACACCTCGATCCAATCGGGGTATTTCCCAAAGGCATCGGGCAGACCGGTCGAGTTGCTGGCAGAGTACTCATTGATCACGACTTGCGCGGGCAGGGAGACGCTTCCGAGACAAAAAACCAAAAGCAGGAGGCGATAAAAGTAAAATTTCGGCATAAGGCGATGAAAATGAGTTTGAATATAGGGAAATTCAAGCAAGAAGCAGCAGCCCCCTAAATTTTATGCGCAATGTCGAGGCCGACAGGGGAGCCATCCCAAGGCCCAAAATTGTTCCTCTGCCCCCCTTGCGGTTCAAAATCGTCGACGCCCCTCCTTGCGGTTCAAAATTGTTCGTCTGCCCTCCCAAAAGCCTTGTTTGTAGGCCGACGAACGGCATCGACCGCCAATCAATCCTTCGGCTGCGCGGCATGTTGAACCAGTATGCCCGTTCGTCAGCCCACATGTGACCTTTGGGGAAGGCCGACGAACGGGGGTAGAATCTGCCCTCCACCCATGCGATATCAATCTTCCGTTTTGTCGTGAAATTACCTAAATTGCCACTTCACCAAACGAGAAACAAAATGTCGATCCACCTCGCATTGCACGAAGACGGCGACCATTCGCGCTACGATGCCTACCGCAACGGCGCTTGCATTGCGACCTTGCGGGGGCAGCGGCATGTGCTCGATACCCTGGTCGCCATCCTCAATTGGGAAGGAGCCGTCGAGGAGCCCGAAGTGAAGGCCGCGCTGGCGCAATACATCTTCGAAGATTGCAAAGCCCACGGTCGGGGAGTTCTCATCCATTTGACCGAGGGGCGTAGGCCCATCTGGGAGGCCCTCTGCGCTGCCGGGTTTGAGTTGGACTATGAAAACCGCGTTTTTCGGCACAATTTGGTCGAGCTGCCCGTGCCAAGCCGGGTCATCGATCTACGGCCGATGCGGGAAATGCATCTGGCGCCATACCAACAATTATTCTTCGATTGCAACCTGGGAGACCCGCTCAAAAAGGGAATTGTGCAGGAAACCCCCGCCGCATTTTTGGATCGCTTCATCGCGGAGATCGGCGCTTTGCATATCCCCGAACTCGTGGAGGTGGCTTATTGGGAGGGTCATGTGATCGGGATTGTGAATTTTCGGGTGACGACGAGCCATGGCAAGACCGCTAGATTCATGAATTACATTGGGATTCATCCCGACTTTCGGGGACGCGGCTTGGGGGTGGATTTGCACCGGCATGGCTTGCGGCGGCTCAAGGAATTTGGTGCTGAGGTTTACATCGGGAGCACTCATCAAGACAACCACATCATGCAGGCCGTTTTCGCGCGCAATGATGCCACGCTTTGGTCGACGCAAGTCTATTTGAGGGCGCGGTGAGGTGAATGAAATGGCACCATCACACAATGTCGTAGCGGTGCAAGACATCGTCCATCCCCTCAATCGTATGGGAGATCAGGTATTCGAGAAAATGCATAGATGGCTCTATTTCCATCGCTTGTGCCAGGTATTGTTTCACATAGATCGAATCGATTCGGTAATTTCCTTGTGCATCAAATATTTGCGCAATATCCAGCCCTTGACGGTTTACATATTCCTGTGTTGCTGAATCCAACCAAAATTCATATTCCTCGCTGTACAATTCTTCCAAATGGGATAGACTGGTGTAGGTGGTCTCGTGGTCGGCAAACTTGATCGCGGGCGGATACGAATTCATGTCATAAACCACTGCATTTCCGCCACCGTCTCCCGTCATGAGCAGGTAGCCATTTTGCGTGAGCAGTGCAAACCAATCGTCTCGTAGCTCTTTGATCAACCGCTCAGTAGGATAGATCGTCGTGCTTTCCAGCCAAAGGTAGGTTTGGCCAAACTGCCGATGCCATTGCAGGAAATCTTCGGGATACCCGAGCGATTGCAGCAGCGCAATATCCTCTGCGGTGACTGCACGGCCTTCTGGCCAAAACCCAATCGGACGAGTATGTTGATTGCTGGCTGTGAAGTCTTTGCAGAATAAAATAAAATCGTCAAAGGACGTGATCGCATCCAGTTTGGGTCTGAAGGTCTCCACAACCGTTTTGAGATCCTGCTTGCGCTGCTCATATTCCGCTTGGGAGTTCGCCTTCAATTCCTCCCACATGTATTTGTCGATGCTTGCCATCATATATTTTCAAAAGTGCCGCTGTGATTACCGATCCACCTTGCCGGGATCACCCATTTTGCCGGTTTGGTAATCCCGGATGCATTGCCTGATCTGCTCCTCGGTATTCATCACAAATGGCCCGTAGGAGTAGACAACCTCGTCGAGCGGCTGCCCGCCCAAGACCAGAATCTCTGCGCCTTCGCGCGCATACATGCTCAGGTCACGCTCACCGCGTGCGTAGAGCGCGACCTGATTGGCGCTGAGTTCCCGCTGCCCTTCCAACTCCAAATTGCCCGAAATCAGGTACACAAGGGCATTGTGCGTCGGGTCGGTCGGGATGTCGAGCCGCGTGTCGGGGGCGAGCGTAATATGGTAATAAAATGCCGGACTCAAGGTCTCGAT
Source organism: Bacteroidota bacterium (assembly GCA_031375795.1). Lineage (GTDB taxonomy): Bacteria > Bacteroidota > Bacteroidia > J057 > JADKCL01 > JADKCL01. The sequence continues at coordinate 2,821 of JANMIM010000785.1, read as the reverse complement.
TTGCGACTTTGCGCCCAGCAATTCGCCCAATACCACGGTGGCCTTGACCTTTTCCGTATCAATCTTCCCGAAGTCCTTGTCTGCAAACAGCAGTGTCGCGGGCGCGTCGTGCTTGTGTGCAGCGGGCATATTGAGCCAGATTTGGAAGCCGTGGTAGATGCCGCCGTTGTCGTGCAACGACTTCCCGGTTTCCTCCATGTGGATGGCGCCACGGCCCGAGCTGAACATCATGAAGTCGCCCTTGCCGATCTGGAAATCAAAATCGAGGCTGTCTTTGTGGTGCCCGTTTCCCGCCAGGAAAAACGTGGTCGGGATCACGCCTGCATGCGGGTGTGCGCCCACCCGCAAGGGCTGCGCGCCAGCATCCATCGTCACCGGCCCAAATTCATCAAACAACACATAGGGCGAAACCAAATCTTGCTTGTCCCCGGCAAATGCCCGCAAGATCGGCAGCGTGCCCACCATCTCGCGTTTCATGTTGAGTATCTCCGCGACGCGGCGTGTCGACGCGCCGAGCAACATGCCCGAGTCGGCCGTCAAAAATGCGGGAACCGCCAGGCTTGCGCCCAGGATGGCAGAGGTTTTGATGAATTCTTTGCGTTTCATGTTCGATTTAATCGGTTGTAATTATTCCTTGACCACCCGCCGCACATCGATATGGTTTCCCTGCTCCAGCAGCAACAAATAGGCACCCGCAGCATAGTCATTGAGGTTGATTTTCGTGAGGTTTTCGGTGATTTCGCCTTCGAGCAATAGGTGGCCGGCTAGGTCGCAGAGGCGGTATTTCTCAGGACCACTTTGCAGTTCATCGACCTTGATTTTCAGCAAGGCATGTGTCGGGTTGGGAAAGATCGAATAGCCCAATTGTGCATCCTCGACACCCACGGGAATCAGGCCATGGGTGAAGTGCAAGTATTTGAGCTTCGAGCTGTCGCCGTCGTCTATGAATGCCAGGTCAAACCCGTTGCCGGAGGCAGCGGGCATGAATGCTTGGTATTCGCCCGCACCTTGGTGATTTTGCGCCAGGGTCCACAATGTGACGGGCGCCCCGATCGTCTGCCCGGCATCGTCGCTCCATCTGTACCGGATCGAGAAATTACCCATGGCATCGGTTTCGTTGTAGACGAGGTCAAATTTCCCTAGGCCGGATTGCAGGGCCTCAGCATAGGCGGCATTGGTGGCGACGACCTGCGAGGTCCAGCTTTGGCCGCCGTCATAGCTCGTGTTGAGGTGGATTCTAGCCTGGTTGTCGTGGGGCTTGTGGGCAATGCAAAAAAGGGTGTCGCTCGCCTGCCAAGGAATCAATTTGGTCACCATGAAAATGTCGCTGATGGTGAGGGGAATCGTGTCCACAGGCGTCCAAGTAAGGCCCGAATCCAAGCTGCTGGTAAAATACACTTGCCCAAAATTGTAGTCACCATAGCTCATGCAGAGCCGATTTTCCACCCAGCAGAGGTCTGAGCCCACGGTGATGAAATTGCTGCCGAGGGCGCTGCGGTTGCCGTCGAAGCGCAATGGCGCCGTCCACGTAAGCCCGCCATCGAGCGAACGTCGAAATTCCACCCAGGAATCCAGTGGACCCATTGTATATTCGGAATAGGAAGTGGCCACAAATCCTCCAGGACGCGCAGTGAGTGCCGGGTAGTCGCCAAAATCCATGTCGTAGTAGGGGTAGGATTGCATATTCCAGGTCTGCCCTTGGTCCGTGCTGAGAAACAACACAATATGGCTTGTGAAAGGCAGTGGTGGAATGCGCATCATCTCCAAATACAAATTGCCGGCGCCATCGTTGCGGATCACCGGATCGGGCGCGCGGTTGTAGATCGCCGTCGGGCCGAGCCTGAACAGCTCCGTCCATGCCCCGCCATTGGTGCTGCGGTACACGACGGTCTCCTCCACGCCCGGCGTTCCCTCCATCGCAGCCACAAAAATGCTCCCGCTTGCAGGCATCGTAGTGCCGCTCACCTCGGTGGTCTTGGTCTCATTGATGTCTTGGGGCAGTGTTTGCGCCATGAGGACACCGAAACCGCCAATCAATACAAGGAAGAGCAAGCAAGTGATTTTGGGAAAATACATGATCGAAGTTAGTGATTTGCTGGTGAAAACGCAATGCGCGAGATTGATGGGAGCAGCAGATGAAACGAATCGCGGGCCTCTGGCCCGAACGCTGATCTACTGCCAGCCTCCGGCGGGATTCCGGGCGGGTTGCTGGGGTTTTGATCCTTGAGGGTTTCTTGGCTTGATTGGCTGCCTTCAAAAGTGTCGCCCCCGATCCTTTGGCTCGGGACATGCTCGGCGTGCGGTCGATGGCCCTGTGGCCGGAGGCCTCGGGCTCTAGTGTTACGCACGTCTTTGGTCCTTGCGGCGCGTCAATCGTTTTTACAGTCCCATTTTGGAGCGTCCTGACCGATTTTCGCGGGGTGCAGATTGCAAAAATGCCCGGCAGGCGCATGCGATTTGCACCGAAATGCGTTTCTTTACCAAGATGAAAAAACAAAGTCGTTGCATCTTGACCACGCTCTTCAAGGCCATCTTCTTCATTTGCCTTGGGCTTTCTTCGTCCCATGCCATCGGGCAAGTGGCAGACCACGTGGCACGCGACCTCCAATTGGTGGGGACCTTGGGTGACAAGGCAAGTGGAAAAACGATGGCGATTGAAATGGAGCTGATCGGAAACGGGGAAGACGCATTTTTGGCGACGCAAAATGCCCGTGTCTATGGCCGCTACCATTACGTATCACAAATGCAACCGATCCTGCTCAAAGGGGCCTATGATCCGGCAGACGGCAGCCTGCTGCTCACCGCCGACGACAACTATGGA
>JANMIM010000773.1:0-2011 GCA_031375795.1 Bacteroidota bacterium | reverse complement strand
CTTTATACCCCCGATTCCTTCAAGGCCGCCATCAAGGACGTTTTGGCAACAGCCAACAGGCCCATTGTACAAATGGTGCGGGAAATCGTCCAGATCCCACGCGCCAGGTTGAGGCTGTTTGCCTTCGGTGAGGAAACCGTACTTCTCGCGCTGCACCTGGTCAATGTCGCCGCAGCAGACCGCTTGATCCCCTTTGTAAAGGAAATGTTGGCGCTCTACAAAGGTTCGTCTTCGCCGATTCCCGAATCCTATGTGTATGAGCAAGCGATCAGGCACGCGATGAACCTGCGCACCACGTTCATGCCCATCACTTACGTCAAAGAATTCTTTGAATTCATCGCCACCCAGCCCAATGTCAAGGTCAAGGATGCGATTCTTTGGGCCGGTCGTCGCTTGGAAACCAGCAATTCCCCCTTGAGCACCAGCATCGCCGAGATCATCGATGTCGTGGACCGCATCGAGGACCTGCGCGAATCGCGTGCCAAGGCCGGCAAGGCAGAGGGCGCCAAGCCAGCGGCCAAGCCCCGCGTTTCGATCCCCTTCGACGACGAAATCTATGTGTCCAATGCGGGCGTGGGGATCTTTTTTATCTTTTTGAGGACATTGTTCCAGGCTTTTGATATGCTCAATGAGGACAACAAGTCATTCGTGAGCATCCAGGCACAAGTCAGGGCCATCCACCAAATCCAGTACATCTGCTACCAAGAGCTCGACATGCCGGAGGAGAAAATGGTACTGGCCAAGCTCCTCGTGGGCTGGAAGCTCGACGAACCGCTCGAAGCATTGGAAACTCCGCTCAATGAGGACGACACCGATACCTGCGACTACGTCCTGCAAATGGTCCTGGAGCAATGGAAAGTCATGCAGAGCGCTGGCCCCGACTACGTGCGCAAGACATTCTTGCTGCGGGAAGGTCGATTGAAAAGGGAGGGAAGCGATTGGAAGCTGCGGGTGCAGGAAACTGGCCTCGACATCCTGCGCAACAAGATCCCCTACAGCACCAACCCGGTCCGATTGCAATGGTTGGATTACATCATCGAAATCGAATGGCCGTGATAGCCCTACATGATTGGGTTGGTGGGTTTGGAATAATCCAGTAAATTGGAATGCAATTGCGCCCCCTTCGGTTGGGAGGTGGCGCATCAACGGAAATACGTGGGAAAGCAAAACTAAGGAACGATGGCTAAGGCGATAGCAGAGTCAAATTCACTCACTGCACTGGAGGCGAATGCAAGGGCGCTCAGGGCAGAAATGGAATGGCTGAAGACCTCATTGGATACCCGCATCAACCTCTATTTTGGGCAACCATCGCCCTACCAGAGCGTGTGGGACGTGGTGCCACCCGATTTGGACGAGTATCCATCGGTCTATGCAAAGTTTGTGCGCAAGTTCAACATGTCGATCAACGATCGCTTGGTGGTCTTGCTGGCATTGGCACCCCATGTGGCGCCGCAGCTGCTCGACTGCCTCTTTGTGCGCAACGAGGTCAATGGGCAGATCTTCACCGAGTTTGGAGGGCTCAAGGGAAACATCCACCGAGGGTTTCTACCCACGGGTGAGACCGCAGCATTCCTGCTCGCAGCCAACGACCTCACGCGTCGTTTTCAGATCCTGGAACTTTTTGACGAGGACTACTACCTCCTCAAGCAAAAAATCCTCGTGCTCGACAACGACCGCAACAAGGAGCCCGACCTGAGCGCACCCTTGCAGATGGGCAAGGAATTCCTGAGTTACCTCACCACAGGCGCCGCCTTCAAGCCCATTTTCGGCAGTGAATTTCCGGCACAGCGCATCGATACACGCCTCGATTGGGAAGACTTGGTGCTGGAAAAGGAAAGCCTCGACCGCATCCAGGAGATCCTGAACTGGATCCACTACCAGAAACTCATCTTGGACGATTGGGGATTGGGCAAAATGCTCAAGCGCGGCTACCGCAGCCTGTTTTACGGCCCCCCTGGCACCGGCAAGACCCTCACGGCATCGCTGCTCGGCAAGACGGCGGGCCTCGATG
>JANMIM010000662.1:0-1448 GCA_031375795.1 Bacteroidota bacterium | reverse complement strand
TGGAAAAGAAACCGTCTTCTGAATTGACCTATGGCTGATCTAGACGTCACCCACTCGCAAAAGGCCCCCGAACCCGTGGGCCATTATCCGCACGCCCGCCGTGTCGGCAACCTGCTCTTCCTCAGCGGCATCGGCCCGAGGGAGCGCGGCACCAAAAAAATCCCTGGCGTGGAGCTCAACGAAAAAGGCGAGATCGTCTCCTACGACATCGCCGTGCAGTGCCACTCTGTCTTTGCAAATGTGAAGTCGGTGCTCGAGGACGCAGGCTCCAGTTGGGACAAGATCGTCGACGTGACCGTCTACCTCACCAACATGAAAGACGACTTCCCGATCTACAACAAGCTCTGGGCGGAGTATTTTGCAGTGAACCCACCCTGCCGCACGACGCTTGAAATCAATTGCTTGCCGACACCGATCGGGATTGAGTTGAAGGTGATGGCGACCATCTGAGCGGTTGAATGCGAGCCGGTGGCCTCCGGCCGCCGCAGGCGGATATCGACACGACGCCTCCGGCGGAATTTGCAAGCAATTGCCCAAGTCGCAGGGAAAATCAACTCATTCGTTCATAAAACGGATCAAATAAGCCGAGCGCACCCCGTCGCTTGCTTGCCGCGGCCCCAAAAACTGCGTCGAATACTTGCCACCCAACCTCGTTTCCAGCCAAATCCCCATCGCAGCCATGACCAGATACAGGCCGACCCGCACCCAAAAAAGGAAGCTGATCCCGTCGAGCGGCAACACCAAGATGTCCATGGCGATCAACCCCGCCGCCGCATAGCCCAAGTATTTGTACCCCGAGGAGCGCCAACGCATCACCAAAACCAGGAAAAACACCAAGGCCACGATGCCAAAAGCCTCAAAAATGACCATGAAATTGAAGTAGAAACCCGACGAAAGCCACCACAGCATTCCCGCTTGCGCCGCGATCGCCGTCGCCACCATGGCCATCATCACTTCCCTCCAGGGCCCGTATTGCTTTCTCTGCGTCTGCGAGGGCAACTCGGCAATCATGGCCGCCAAATCCTGTTCACGTCCGGGAAACGCCGCATTGAGTTCGTCATAGATTTCCTGATAGCCCATGCCCAAGCCGAGCTTCTTGTCGATGAGTTTGTGGAGTTGTTCCTCTGTCATGGCAGCAATCGTAACTCAATTCTTGAAACGAACCGTATGGCGTACCCTGATCTGCCCTTTGGCATCGGTGTATTGTTGCGAGGCTGTCTGGTATTTGCCCTCAAGCTGATGGCCGGGGATGGAACCCAAAAACCCCACTGCCGCAAACAATCCCGCATCCAACCAAACCCAAGGACTGATGCCCGGCTCGTAAAAATACATCCGCCCGATCACTGCCGCGAACAAATAACCCAAATATCCCGCCGCCTTGAAGTACATCGGCTTCCAGCGGATGACCCCTGCCATGATGACGATGTAGATGATCGCCGGGATCAATC
>JANMIM010000635.1:0-7196 GCA_031375795.1 Bacteroidota bacterium | reverse complement strand
AAGACAGGCCATGAGGTGGAGCATGCATGATCAGCAGTCCTTCTTGTGCGGCAGCGTATAACAAACCTCCAGCCGCGTCTGAAACATCCTAGGATTGAGCGGGGTGGGAAATTCCTTGCGAAAGATGCTGCCCATACCCAGGAAGGAAGAAAGCCTTATTCCGAACCCGCCATGCCGTGATTCAATCAATTTTAAACCCAAGCTCAGCTCCGGCCCCCAGTTGAGCGGGTTTCTGATTCTGCCAAAGCTGTTTTTGTACCTCAAAGTATCTTGAACCCATGTATTAGGGTCGTATTGGATGAGGTCGTATTTGCCCGTTGTAAAGGCTGAAACAAATACCGGCAACCCCAACCGAATCGAAAAGGCAACCGAAGGATGCCAGGTGATGCCAGGCGACAACCGGGCATAAAACAAACCGAGCCTTGCATCGATGATTTTGAACAAGCTACTCGTGACATACCGATACCTGAGGTTGTAAAACTCCAACCCGACCTCGGGCGCAAATTCAAAATGAGGACTCAGCGACAGCTCCGTCCCAAGACCAATCCCAGCCTGCGCCTGCCAATGCGGATATTCGGAGGCATAGTTGTCGATGTAGTCGATGCGGTCCCGCCAAGTGCCAGCACCCAGCAGCAGGGAGAGGCGAGGACTCTGCGCATGCAGGCAATGGGCGAGCAGCAAGCAAAATAAAAATGGAAGAATCGGCCTCATCTTGTGTGTCTTGTTTTGTCGATTCGTAAATGTTGGCAATCCCTTGGGCAATTGCAACACGGCGACGCACAAATCTTACGCACCCAAGACGGGCGATGCCTGCCTCAAGGTCACAACCCCCCCACCCAGCGCGCCACCATGGCACCCCCCTCGGGGCTCAGCACCGACTCGGGATGGAATTGCAGGCCCTCGATCGGCAGCGCGCGGTGCCTGATGCCCATCACCACGCCGTCTGTCGTCTGCGCCGTGATCACCAATTCGGCAGGCAGCGTGCCCGCCTCCAAGACCAGGGAATGGTAACGCATCGCCTCAAAGGGCGACGCGATCCCCTGAAACAAACCCAAACCGTCGTGGTACACCAGGCTCGTCTTGCCATGCACAGGTGCAGCGCCCTCGCGCAGCACCATGCCAAAATGCTCCCCGATCAGCTGATGCCCGAGGCAGATCCCCAAGATCGGCACACGGCCCGCCGCGAGCCTCAAAACTTCTGGGCAGATGCCGCTGTCGGCCGGGCGCCCAGGCCCCGGCGAAATCAAAATGCCACGCGGGGACATGGCCAGCAGGTCTGTGGCCGAGCACGCATCGTTGCGAAAGACCTCGGTCTGCAAGCCAGTGCGGCGCAGCAGGTCCACGAGGTTCCAGGTAAATGAATCGTAGTTGTCGATGACAGCGATCATCGCTGTGTCGAGGGGCTATGGGTCGAGTCGGCCTCCAAACCCTCGTGCTCCTTGTGTACGGAATCGACCGACACAAAATAGCGCTCCATGTCCTCCAGGACATTGTGCGCAGCCGGTATCAAGCCGATGGTATAGCCTTGCACCGCATGGCTGTAGCCCTTGAGGATGGCATAACTCTTGGAGCTGTCGGTCGTCTCGGGCGCCAAGATCTGTGAGGTGCCGATGATCGCAAAGAATGCGCCGACCAGGAAACCCCACTTCAAGATACCGAAGATGCCGCCGGCGAGGCGGTTGGGCAGGTTGAGCTGGGCGGTTTGCAGCATCTTGGTCGCTGCCCAGGCCGCCAAATACACCGCGCCGATGCCGAGGGCAAAGGCCGTGAAAAAGGCGATGGCAGGCACCCACTTTTCAGGCAGGTGGAAATTGGCGCGGTAGTAGTCGGCAAAGAGAAATGCCAGCCGCATGCCCGCCCAGAAACCGATGAGCAAGCCGATGAGGCCCGCGATCTCGATGAGCACGCCGTTTTTGAATCCCTTGTAGGCACCCCAACCGAGCGCCACAAGTGCAAGGATGTCCAGAAAATTCACTGACGATCAGGGAAGTAGCGACTTGACCAAGATGGAGATTTCCTTGCCGTCGGCGCGGCCGGCGAGCTGCTTGTTGGCGAGGCCCATGACCTTGCCCATGTCCTTGGCAGACGTGGCGCCCACCTCGGCGATGATCTTTTCGATCTCCACCTTGAGTTCGTCGGGCGTAAGGCCCTTGGGCAGGAAGCGCTCGATGATCACGAGCTCCTCTTCCTCTGGCACCGACAAGTCCAGGCGACCTGCCTTTGTGAATTGCTCGATCGAGTCCCGGCGTTGCTTGGCCTGCTTGATCAGGAGCTTCATTTCCTCGTCGGCTGTGAGCGGACCTTGCGGCCTGCCCTCGGAAGTCTCGAGCACCATGATGGCAGCCTTGATCGCGCGCAAGGCACGGAGGGCGATGGCATCCTTGGCTTTCATCGCCGTGACCATCTCTGTTTGGATCGTTTCTTTCAGATTCATGCGAAGCAACTTATAGTTGTTTCGCAAACTTAACCAAAATTTCGGGGCTGACTTCGTCTTTGAAGGAGGCGGTGCGCTTGTAGGTCTTGTTGTACACGTAGATGCTCGGTGTCTCGCTGTAGCCAAACCACTTGTCGATCTTGTATTGCGTGTCTTTGGTGACGATGAGCGTCCCGGGGAATCCAGGCAAATATTTGGTTGGGAAGGCCTTGATCGCATCCACCTCGGCCCAGGAAATCAGCACGAGCGTCATGCCCTTGAAGAGGTCCTTGTTTTGCGTGATCATCGTGGAGATCAATTGGCAATGGTCGCAATCGGGGTCGAAGTAGAAGAAAATCGTCGGGACATTGGGTACGAGCGACATGCGCGTGACCGGCTTGTTGTCCATGTCATAAAAAGTGAAGTCGGGGATCAGTGTGCCGATGCCCTCGTTGGTATTGCCTTTGGAGACGTGCTCGGGTTGTGGGGTCGTCTGTGCTTGGGCGACCGTGACCGAAAAGAGCAAGGCGAGGAAGAGTACAACGTGTTTCATAGCCAATTTTAAAACAGGTGGAATTTGTAGGCAAGATTACAAATACCGTGCCTAAAGCTCAAGTGATGTACAATGTCAGAGAGAAAGTTGCAATATTATTATTGGGAAACATACACCGCGTGCTTGAATTAACCAAAAAAGTTAGCTAAATTTGTGAATCCAACACAAAAAGGGTGGTTTTAAGTAGGTTGCAAAGATGACGGCGGTAGTGGGAATTTTGAACAAACAGGCAGTAGCGATCGCCGCAGATAGTGCGGTGACCATTGATAGTGCCAGCGGCCACAAAATTTTCAACAAGGCCAACAAGGTTTTTGCGCTTTCAAAACACCACCCTGTTGGAATCATGATTTACAACTCGGCATCCTTCATGTACACGCCATGGGAGACCGTGATCAAGGTGTACCGTAAGGAGCTAAGAAAACGGTGGTTTGCCACACTCAAGGAATACCAGATTGATTTTTTGGCATTTCTTCGATCCAAAAACTTCTATACTACGCCAGAGATTCAACTAGCCTTTCTGAGTAACTTGGTCCACCAAAGTACCGAATCGATCGTACTCGAAATCCTAAACGAAAACCCACTCAGCCAAAATCCCACCCCCGATGAAAAGCAAACATTTTTGTCGCTAGTCGAGTCGTCCTTAGACGAACAAATTGATCTCTGGGCAGCAAATAGCGAAGTCTGTGAGGAATTTGAAGACTATGATTTCGACACTTTTGAGCTTTACGCGACTGATACAATCGAGGGAATCAAGAACAAGATTTTTCTAGCCAACGGGTTTTTGGCCTCAGCATCTCTCGTGTCGAAATTAAGGAAGTATGCCTACCACGTACTCCGTGCGAAAGAGAAGTCCTTTAACTACACCGGACTGGTGTTTGTCGGTTTTGGAGAGGAGGAGATCTATCCACAGCTAATTCCTGTCAATATTTCGATGTTGGTGGCTAATCGACTGCGTTACTACATCGAAGACAAAAGTGTTGCCTCTATTTCGAATGAGAACGAATCTTCGGTAAGGCCATTTGCTCAGACAGACGTTATTCATACAATTTTGTCCGGCGTGGACCCGTTCTTGGATGAAAACTACCTGAGCAATTTCGAGGCCCTTTTTAGGAAATACAATCAAGCCATATTGGCTCTGATAGGGTCATCCAACCCCATCGTCTCTGCACAAATTGCGGGATTGGATACACAACTGATCATTGATGAGATCAAGCAAGAGATGCAGGAGTTCAAAAGGAAGAACTATATCAACCCATTGATGGGTGCTGTACGAACGCTTTCGAAGGAGGACCTGGCAGAGATGGCCGAAAGCCTGATATATTTGACATATCTCAAAAGGAGGATCACATTTGCAGAAGAGAGTGTGGGAGGCCCGGTGGACGTTGCCGTGATTTCAAAAGGCGATGGATTTGTATGGATCAAGAGAAAGCATTATTTTAAGCCAGAGTTGAATCAGCACTTTTTTGACAACTACTTTAGAAAATAGCTCGATGAGTATCATGACGTTCCAAACAAGAACTTTGGCCAGCAGCAATTCGGCCAAAAATTCGATTTGGCAAATTGGCCAAAACAGAGGAAGATCTTTGGAGCAGCAACCCGAGATGTCTCCTGAAAAAAATGCGGACATTCTTTCAGATAAACTGATGATGAATATCTTGGCGCAATTTGAAGCGATCAAGTTGCGGTTTGAGGCATCCAAAAACTTGGAGCAAAACCAAATGGGCTAGACTGCTACACGATGGGCCTTGCGTTGGTGCTTTTGGAAAGCTGAAAAATCCCCAGAATGCAGCCAATCCGCAACAAGATAGGCGATGGATGCAGAAGTCATCTTTTGAGATGTGCACCATCGACGCTGCTTCGCAAAGTACAACTCGTGGGCATTTTCAAGACGTCCGTTGTCTGACAATGCGAAAAACGGAAAAATTGAAGGATATTTGCAGCATGAACGAGAATCCAAAACCCGGCATCGGGGCCTATTTTCGCCTGTTCATGTCCACGCTCTTCATTTTTGGGGCGATTGGCATCGCATTGGGCTGGACAGACCACATCCCATTCATCCAAGAAAACCGCATCTTGGTGGCGATCCCGGTCTTTTTGTATGGCTTGTTCAGGTTTTACATGGCCTTCAGACTCTTCAAGGGCAATGGCGACACCTTCAACGACCGCAACCGGGAAAACTTCAACGACTGATCACAAGGCATGAATTACACGAGGCTGTCTGGGGTGAATGCATTTGGGAGGGGCTTGCTGGTCTTGGCGGGTCTTTTTGCTGGGAATTTGCTGATGGCCCAGACGGTCGTGGCACGCCTGGACCTGGACCGTCGCGATCCAGACCCCCAATTTCTGGAATACGTGGCCGCCGACGGTGGCCTAGTCACCCTCGGGAACCAAAGCCGCAAGTCGAGCCGCTACCTCGCGGTCACCAAGTACGACGACCAGTTTCACAAGACCTGGACCAAGCAGGTCCTCCAGCAAAATGGCCATTGCCAGATCGACCTCATGGCCGTGCTCGGAGAGAGCGTGAGTGTGTTCATCTCGGAATATTTGCCGCGGGAACGCATCGTTCGCACCTCCTATTCCTCCTTTGACTTGGAGGGAAATGTCATCGCCGAGCGCAAGCCGCTCACCGAGCTCGCAGACGAGAAGGAGCACCGCGTGGACCTCAAATACGTGCGCTCCATCAACAAGAAAAAACTGCTGTGCTACAAGAACTTGGAAGAGGGGTCGCGGCAGGAGACCATCCTCTATTACCTCTTCGACGCCAAGACCGAGGAGCCCATCTCTGGCAAGATTGTCATTCCCTACCCCGACGACAAGTTTCAGGTGCGCAAGATCCTCGTGAGCAATGCCGGCAAGATCTATGTCCTCGGCAAATTCTTCAAGGTCAACAAGGTCAAATCGCCAGACGATTTTGGATTCAAGATCTACCAATACGAGCCCGGGCAGCCAGAGGCCGAGGAGGTCTCGCTGGAACTGGGCGAATTGTTCATCACCGACCTCACCCTCAAGATCGACCGCAACGAAAACCTCTTCCTGGCGGGCTTCTTTTCCCACCAAAGCACCGAGGCCATCATCGGCACATGCTTCTTCAGGCTCAACGCCAACCTCGAGGAGGAGGTGCGCAGCTCGCAGCGCTTCTCAGACGACTTTCTCAACATCTTCCTCAAAGACAAGCAGATCGAGCGCGGCAGGGAATTGCAGAATTTCTACCTCGACAACATTATCCTGCGCTCAGACGGCGGGGTGCTGATGCTGGCGGAGAAATTTTACACGACCTTCAACAGCTATGTCGACATCTACGGCAACTGGATCGACCAAAAAATCTACCACTACGACGAGGTGATCGTGAGTTCAGTCTCGGCAAATGGCGACCTAGAGTGGAGTGCCGTCGTGCCCAAGCGCCAGCAATCAGAGCGGCGCGAGAGCCTGAGTTACCTCGACGTGGTGAGCGGTGCCAGCCTCTTCCTGATCTATGGCTACCAGCCCCGCAAGGATCCCCGCACGTTGTACGTGAACACGGTCGACTTTGACGGCAAGGTTGGCGAACGCGAGATGCTCATCCCCAACAACAGCACCGACGACAGCTTTTTTCCCAGGTATTCCGAGCAGATCAGCAATACCGAGGCCCTGCTCGTGTACCTGCAGGAGCGCGACAAGATCTTCTCGATCGTCAAGGTGGCCTTTGAGTGAGACGGTGGGTTCAGCGGCTGTATTCAGGATAGAATTTTTTGTAGCCAATTAGCCGTGAAAATCCTCCTAGCACGGCGGACAGCAGCTTCTGAATTGCCAGCGGCGGGCCTGCTACGTATATCTCATAAGTATTTGCCATCGCCATGATCTGGAGAAATTTTGGAGTACCGTCAGGTTTGGTTTTGTCATCGTTTCCCAATCCATAGAATTGTTCAAGAAACGTCTCCGTGTTAAGGGCGGGTTCAAATGTTACCTTCATCTTGGCGGGGACAGTGGCCGATGGATTCCACCATTGGTGCTGAACGCCTTTAGGAATGGTCAGTTGATCCCCGGGTTTGAGCATTACAGATCCACTTTTCAGCATTACCTCAAACTCGCCTTCTTGGAGTACAAAGGTCTCTTGTTGCCTTGGGTGGAAATGAACCACGGGTAAATGGCCTCCCGGTGCCACTTCGAATTCAAACTCAAGCCGAATCCCTTGGGTGTCACTTGCCGTCGCCAACCACGTGATACGCTCGCCCGTTTTCTTGTTGCTGATAG